>CAVJNC010000008.1:26725-30814 GCA_963650905.1 Subdoligranulum sp. APC924/74 | reverse complement strand
GGCAATTTAGCCACTCCGTCTTCTCCCAGCGGCAACTCCGCGATATCCCCGAGAGAGATGGCGTCGACCAACCCTTCGAGATAATCAACGGGATCTGCGTCTTTGAGAACGTGATAGATGAATTCGCCGACTTTAACGTCTTTAATTTTATCGAACGCCTTATGCTCGTCGAGATAAGTCAGACCGAAATCCTTCATATAGTCGTTGAACGACCTTGCCCAGGACTTGTGTTCGGGATGATTGTTTGCGGGATCGCCGAAAATTTCGTCCGTTATCGTAAGAACTATATCGGCAGCGCCCTTTCCTCCGCCGAGCAACGCGTCGAAGAAGGTTTTGAATTTAAGGTTGAATACGTCCGAAAGAACGAGAGGAATGTCTCCCTCCGCTTTGTTCGTACCCCAGACGTTCTCGAATTTGCCGCGCTTGCAATCGTCGGTAAGGCTCGGAATGAGAACGTTTACGAAGTCGCCGACGCGTCTTTCGGGGAATATCTTGTTGAATATATCCGTTATTACGTTGTCGCCGCCTTTCTGAATATCGTCTTTTATTTCGAGTATTTTATTTACGTCGAGACTGAACACGTCGGAAATCATGCAGGCGAAATATGTGCCGTCGGACTTCTTCCAACCGGTCTGATCCTGTTCCGTATCGACCGCAAGTTGAACAAGATCGCCTATCGCCACGTCCTTGAACCTGCTGTTTTTGATTACGCCGATCTTATCTTCTTCATCGATAAGGTCTATGACGAACTCTACGATTTTAACGTCGCCGACCTTTTTGATAAGGGCTTTGTCGGATTTGCCGATTTCTTCCGAGAAGGAGAGAATATCGTTTATGGTCAGATCGTCGAATATACTTATGAAGTAATCCTCTTTCTCGTCGGCGGTATACGCCTTGTTGATATCGAGAACGTGGTCGAGTATTTCATAGAGGTTCGCGTTTAAAAGGGTGGCGAGAGGAGCGTAGACCGTATCGTCGCCGTCCGTCCAGTCTTTTCCGTCGAAATCGAGACCGAGGAACGGATAAACGTATTCGCCGAGGGAAAGATCGATATCGATCGCGCCCTTTTCTTTCGTCGTGCCGAAAAGATAATAAATAACGTCTTTGCCGTCCTTATTGTCCGTTCCGTCGATAATTGCCTGAGTGAGATCGGATACCTTCGTTTTAAGAAGCGCGGTTATGCCGAGGCCGAGCGAAGTTCCGTCTTCCGTGACGTAAACTTCTTTGCCCTTTTCAATCTTCGCGCCGCCGTTTTCAAGCGAAAGCCCGACGACGGGCGCGACGAGTTCGCCTATCGTAACCGAACCGTAAATATCGGTGAATACTTTCACGAAATCCACGTCGTTGCCGGCAATGAGATCGAACACGACGTCTGCGACGACCCTGAAATCGGTGTTGTAAAGGGGTTCGATAATGCCCGCGAGTTCTTCCTGCGCGGAGAATTCGTATTCGCCGTCCTTATTCTTCGAAGCGAGATAAGGCATGAACGCTTCGCCGATTTTAAGGTTGCCGAACTGAGCGTTGATATCTTTTCTGAGTTGTTCGAAATCCTCATCTTCGATAAGGTCGTTTATGTAATTTACGGTTATAACGTCCCATTCGATGAACTTCCGGGCGAACTCGTTGAGTTCTTCGTCGGAATCGAGGATTTTTCCGTCGTTATAAGCAAGCGCGAACGTAAGCACCGCGCCGAGACTCGTGTCTTTCGCGTTGTCGGTGAGAGCGGAGTTTATCTCTTCGCCGTCGCCCGAAACGAGCAAGCCGAGCGAAATATTCAATATTTCCGCAAGACCGCCCTTAGCGACGCGCTCGGAAAGAGTCCATTCGTTTTTATCAGCGTCGTAAGTCGCGCCGATAACGTCGCCGAGTTTGATGTCGTCGAGTACGGCGGCAAGATCGAACGTTCCGTTCTTATCGAAGCCCGCCGCTATCTGCCACAGTCTGAGACGAAGCAGTTTGTTAAGACCTTCGCCGACGGCTTCGCCGTTCACGTCCGTGAAATACGCGCTGTCGCCTGCGTTATGTTTTTCCATTCCGAATATCGCGCAGGCTATGTCGCCGAGGCACATTTCGGGAAGGAATCCTTTTATTACTTCAGAGTAGGAGAAACCGTCGGGATTTTGCAATTCCTTGATTACTTCGAACAAACCTTCCAGACGAACGTCGTAAAGCATGGCGAGAGCGTCGCTTACTTTTTCGCCGTCGGCATACCACGCTCCGTCGGCTCCTCTTTCGGCTCCGAAAATCGCGCCGACGTAAACGCCGCCGACGGCTTTTTCGAATATGCCGTAAATATCGTCGATTCCGATTTCGTCCTTGGCGAAGCAATCGATTATGTCTTTCGCCTTTACGTCGAGAAGACGCGCGATCGCTTCGTTCACGGGTTCGCCGTCTTTATAATATTTTCCGTCGATCGTCTCGATGCCGAAAAGTTCGCCGAGACCTTCGCCGAACGTCATATCGCCGCAAAGATCCGAAACGGAGCCGGCGATATTCTTTCTTATCTGATCGAACGAGAGTTCCGAACTCTCTTCCCCGACGATATCTTTGAGGGAGAAGGCGAGAAGGGCTTCCGCGAGTTTGCTCTTAAGGCCCGATCCGTCCGGTTTAACCCAGTTTCCGTTTTCGTCCTTACTGTAACCGAGAGTTTCGAAAACGTCCCCGACGGAAAGATCGCCGAAGATGAGAATTATTTTATGAACTCTGTCCTGAGTCGTCGCCGCGTCGGTAAGAGCGTGATACACGTCGGTAAGATTGAGATTGGCAAAGAACTCCAGAAGACCGGTGGCTTTCTCTTCGGTTCCGTCGTCCTTTTTGACAACCCATTCTCCGTCCTTTTTGGTCATGCCGAAAAGCGTGCCGAATCTGATACTGTCGAGAAGTTTATCGACGACGAACACGTAATTGTCGTTTCCGCTCGAAATATCCTTCGCGAACAGGTCTCTCAGTTTTATCGGATTCCCGTCGGAATCGGTGAAAAGACTGTCGAGAGTTCCGGCGACGTCGCTTCCGTCGTCCGCGCCTACGGTGCGGTAAATTTCGCCGAGCGAAAGTTCGCCGAGAGCGGAAAGCCCGCCCGCGACGAGTTCGTCGCCGAAAGTGGTCGCGCCGGTGAGCGGCGAAACGAATCCGCCGAGTTTAAGGTTGGCGACCAGCCCCAGAGCCTGCGGCTTGCCGTCTTTCACCGCGTATTTATCGCCGTTCTTTTCGAACACCCCCGGGAAAACGCCGCCGATCGTCAGTTCGGAAAGCGCGCTGACGGCAACGGACATCTCGGTCGTTTCGTCTTTGGAAAGAAGCGAACCGATACTGTATTTACGAAGTTTTTCGCGTTGTTCGGCGTCGAACAAAGTGTCCGACGGGATGAAACTCATCACCGCGCCGAAAGGAATCTCCGAAATAAATTCGTCAAAACTCACCTTCCCCGCCAGAAGCGAGAAAAGCGAAATCGATTTGAGGTCGTTTATGTAAGGTTCGTTTTCGGGATCTTCGGTGTCGATTACGTTCGAACCCGCCGTCTGATTGATAAGATCGACGAGATTGAACCCGTATTCTCTTTCGAGATCCTCTATCGTGTAATTCTGCGGCGCGCTGAGCGCTTTGGAAAACAACGCGATAACATCCTCGGCGGAATAATCCCCGAGGTCCCCGAGAGCGTCTTTCAGACTATCGTTATCGTCGGGCAGAACGTCCGCAATCGTGAGATTTCCGTACAGGTAATATACGGAAGTGGCAACAGAGCCTACGGTTGCGGAAATACCCATTACGATACCGAGTAAAAGACACAACAATCTTTTGAAAAGTTTACTCATAACAGCATCTCCTACGTTGCATGTGAGTTTTCCGGAATATACGCACGCTTTCCGCGCACGCATATTACAGATTTGCTCTTTTATTATATATTTTTATCTTTCGCATTGTCAACTTAACGAAAAAAGATTTTCGCGAAACCATCGGTTTTTTCAAATATTTTCCGCAATAATTTACTTTCGTTTTACTTTCGCGGCAACCGCGCTTTCCGCCGGACGGAAAAATCCGCGGTTTTGCGGAAACGCGCTTAAATCGGTTGCATTTTTGCGGTATAAGCGA
>CAVJNC010000008.1:0-26715 GCA_963650905.1 Subdoligranulum sp. APC924/74 | reverse complement strand
CGATATAATGAAATTTAATCGTCGGAAATTTAATTCGATCATTGAAAATTCAAGCGTCGCATTCGTCGTCGGCAAGCGCACAGCCGACCGTATACGGGTAGCCGACCGCGCAGGCACAGGAGAGAAATGATAGACATAATCGTAAATCCCGTCGCGAACGGGAAAAAAGCGTCGAAATACGTCGCGGCGGCGGAAAAACGGCTGAAAGAAAGGGGAGCCGAGTACAGAATACACTACACGTCCGCGCCGAAACACGCGACGGAAATCGCGAGAGAACTTTCAAAAACCGCCGACACGATCGTCGCGCTCGGCGGCGACGGCACGATAAACGAGGTCTTTAACGGCATCGACGCCGAAAAGGTTAAATTCGGGCTTATTCCGTGCGGAAGCGGCAACGATTTCGTCGCCACGGCGAACATTCCGACGGAAACGGAAGCGGCGGTGGACCTTATCCTCGACGGCGAAGCGAAACCGACCGATTATATGGTCTGCGGCGGCGTGAGAGGGCTTAACATAATCGGCACGGGCATCGACGTGGACATTCTCAAAAGATGCAGAAAAAGCAGGATTTTAAAAGGAAAATTGCAATACGTGATCTCGCTTGTCATCTCGCTTGTCAAATTCGTTTTCTATAAGTTTTACATCATAAGAGACGGCGCTGAGGAACGCGAGGAAAAAGAGGCGCTCATCGCCTGCGTGGGCAACGGAAAAAGATTCGGCGGCGGCATAAGAATGTGCCCCGAGGCGGAAATAGACGACGGCAAACTCGATTTCGTCGTCGCGGGGAAACTCAGAAAACGCAAAATTCCGACGGCGTTCGTCAAACTTATGAAAGGCAAAATCCTCGAACAGGATTTCACGACTTTCGAAAGAATCGAACATA
The DNA here is from genome assembly GCA_963650905.1 of Subdoligranulum sp. APC924/74. GTDB lineage: Bacteria > Bacillota > Clostridia > Christensenellales > Borkfalkiaceae > UBA10281. The sequence goes on along the minus strand of CAVJNC010000008.1, from coordinate 25,832 downwards.
TCCGTCTGGAATTCGACAAACCCGTCACCGTTCAGATCGACGGCGAACTTTACGACGATATAGATTTCGACCTTTCCATCGTTAAAGGCGGAGTTAAAATTTTCCGCCCGTAAAAATCCGTCCCGTCTCCGTAAGAATTAGTCCGGCTTACACGTAAGGGTTCGTCCGACCTCGTAAGGGTTCGTCCGACCTCGTAAGGTTTCGTCCGACTTGCCCGTGAAAATTCGTCCGACCTCGTAAGGGTTCGTCCAGCCTGCCCGCAAGGGTTCGCCCGGCTTGTCAGTAAGAATTCGTCCGGCTTACACGTAAGGTTTCATCTGGTGGAATAAACGCCGCGATGACGACGAAAATATGCGATTAATCGGCTTATAGACCGCCTTTTGCGCGGCTTTCGGCTTTAACCGAAAGCCGCGCCGTCATATAAAAAACATCCTTTGCATATAATTTTGCAGAGGATTTTTTTGTGGAATTCATCAAGATGCACGCCGCCGGCAACGATTATATTTACGTCGACGGAGACGGAAACAAAAACGCGGATTTTTCCGCGGCGGCAAAAAAAGCGTGCGACCGCAGATTCGGCGTTGGCGCGGACGGCATAATAGTCGTTTACGACGACGATGCCCGCGGCGGCGACTTTTTTATGCGTATTTTCAACGCCGACGGTTCGGAGGGATTAACCTGCGGAAACGGATTGAGATGCTCCGCCGTGTTCGCGAAAATAATCGGAAAAACCGATAAAACCGAAATGAAAATAAGGACTCTTTCGGCAACGTACAACGTTTCCTTCGAAAAACGGGGCGACAAAATCATTTCCGTCGCGGACTTTCCCTTGCCGGAATTCGTCGCGGTCGGCGCGACGACGGAAAAGGTCCTGAAAAGCGTTTTCGACGATCGCGCGACAGAAAATTCATCCGAACCGCAAAATTCATCCGAACCGGAAAATTTTTACGGAGCGGATTTTTCACGAGAAACGACGCATTCCGAAAATCATAGAAATTACAACAACAATCACGGAAATGCCGACGAAAAGCCGAAAGAAATCGTCCGAGTCGTAAACGCCGGCAATCTTCACGCGGTGTTTTTCGACACGAAAAAACCTGCGGAAAAAATATCCGCCGAACTGCTCTCCGCGGGCGTTTTCCCCGACGGAATAAACGTCGAAAGCGCGACGGTTTTCGGCGAAGCGATCACCTGCGACGTTTGCGAAAGAGGTTCGGGAACGACTTATTCGTGCGGAAGCGGAGCGATCGCGACGGCTTTCGCCGCAAAACGCGCGCTCGGATTAACGCTCGGCAGATACCCCGTTATAATGCGCGGCGGAACGCTTTTCGTCGAATTCGGCGAGAACGTCGTCCGCCTCGGAGGCGAGGTCACGCCGGTTTACAGGGGCGAGATTTTCGGGGATTATTACCGTAATATAGATTATTACCGTAATATAGATTATTACCGTAATATAAACGATTATCGCCGCGATACGGACGATTACCTCAAAGAAAATCATCGCCGCAATACCGATAATTACCACAAAACGGACGATTACCTCAAAGAAAATCATTGCCGCAAAACAGATAATTACCACAAAACAGGCGATTACCGCAAAGGAGATCATTACAACAATATGTCCGACGAGGCGCGAAAAAAATGAAATTCAACGATAATTTCGGAAGACTGCCGCCCTCTTACGTTTTTGCCGGACTCGCCGCGAAAAAAAATCTCGCCCGTAAAAAATGGGGCGACGACCTTATCGACCTCGGAATAGGCGACGTGCGCCTGCCGCTTTTCGGTTGCGTTGCCGACGAAATGAAAAAAGCCGCCGAAGAACTCGCCGCAACGGGCGGTTTCAGAGGTTATCCGCCCGCTTCCGGTTACGATTTTCTCAAAGACGCGATATCCGCCGACTACGCGAAACTCGGCGTGACCGCGGACAGGAACGAAATTTTCATCAACGACGGCGCGAAGGGCGAACTTTTCGCGCTCAATTCGCTTATGGGAAGCGGAAGCAGAATCGTTTTTCCCGCTCCGTGTTACCCCGCGGGGCCGGAAGCCGCCGTACTTCACGGAAACGAACCGATTTTTGTCCGCTCCGACGAAAACGGCGCGCCGATTCCCCCGTTCGGGAAAAGTTGCGACGCGATTTATCTCTGTTCGCCGTCCAACCCGAGCGGCAAGGCGATGAACGGAAACGAACTCGGGTTGTGGGTGGAATATGCGATTTCCGTCGGCGCGACTATCTTTTTCGACGGCGCGTATTCCGATTACGTTCAAGGCGGCGGAATAAAATCGATATTTCTCGTTCCGGGCGCGAAAAAATGCGCCGTGGAAATCCGTTCGTTTTCCAAAGGGTACGGATTCACCGGCATAAGGCTCGGATACGCGGTCGTGCCAAGGGAACAAAAGGAACTCAACGACCTGAGAAGAAGGCTTTCGGGTTGCCTCGACAACGGAGTTTCTTACGTAACTCAGCGCGGCGGAGCGGCGTGTTTTTCCGAAGAAGGGCAAGCGGAAATGAGAAAAAGGGTTGATTATTACAAAACGAACGCCGCGATTTTAAAACAGGCTCTGAAATCCGTCGGCATAAAAAGCGCGGACGTAAACGCCTCGCCTTACGTCTACGCCGAATGTCCCGCCGGACGATTCGCCGACGAGGGATTCTGCGCGCTGCTCTCGGATAAAGCCGGCGTTATTGCGACGCCCGGGCGGGGATTTTACGAACAAAACGGAGAATTTTTCAGGCTTTCCGCATTCGCGCCGAGAAACGAAATTCTCGCCGCAAGCGACAGAATCCGATCTCTCGATATTTCTTAACGCCGCGGGCGGCAGAAGCCACACTCTCGATATTCTATAACGCCGCAGAAAAATACACATATACCCGCCTATAAGCCGATAAACGACGATTTTACCCCGTCATAGACAAGATTTGCCGCGGCGATTCTCCGCTTCTTCCACGACGGTTTTAGTCCGTCACAGGCAAGATTTGCCGCGGCGATTTTCCGCTTCTTCCACGACGGTTTCGAGTCCGCCCGCAATCAGGTTCGCAAGACGATAAACGAGCGAAAGCCTTACGGAAGCGAGATTTCCGCCCTGCTCTTTTTTCTCGTCGACGACGCCGATAACCGAAACGTCGCCTATCTCGTCGAGTTCTTTTTTCACTCCGAGCCCCGGTTTTACGGGCGAATCGGATACGAGAATCGAGCCGACCTCTTCTTTCCTTCCCAACGCCGCGTCGACCGCGACGACCACGCCGTAAGGATACGTTTTTTTGACGAATTCCGCCGCGATATTCACGTCGAGCGCGGTGAGCGGACGGTCGAGCGTGCCGAAAACATACGCTTTTCCGCGGAGTTTTTCGAATAAAACGGTCCCCGTCAACGGACCGAGACTGTCGCCCGTCACTGCGTCCGTTCCGATGCAGACGAACACCGGTTTTTTGTTTCCCGTAAACGATTTTACGGCGCGCGCGAGGCATATTCCGGCTTCGGGAAAAGAATCGTCCGCCGGAAAGGCCCGTATCGAAAATGTTTTCATAATATGATTATTCACCGTATTAACGTTATTTAAACCCCGATAAACGTATCGATATTATAATAAAACGGTCCTTAAATATAAAATATTTGCAAAACGCTTGCAAAAAAAAAATTTGTGTGATAAGATTGAGTAAATATGACAAGTTTTTTTGCTTGTCTTTACGATCGGAGGATTTTTTATGACTATGACGCTGATAGATTTTGTTTGCATAGGATTTCTCGTCTTATTCGGACTTATAGGGCTTATCAGAGGATTCGCCAAACAGATGATGACTCTTCTCTGCTGGTTTTTCTCTCTTCTGACGGCGGCGATACTCGTACCGACTCTTTATAAGTGGCTCTTTACGAACGGCGGGGCGTTGGAATCTTTACGCACTTCTTTCGAAGGATTGTTCTCTTCGCTTACGATTTCCGCTCTCGACAATATGGCGGCTGATTACGACATAGCGAACGGCGGCGCGATTCTGGCAAGATGGATTCTTATGCTCGGCATACTCCTTCTGACGTGGATCGTCGTAACGATTATTTTCAAACTCGTGAAGATGATTTTCAAGCCTTTCGCTTATTCGGAAGGCGGAGTCAAAGCCTTCGATCGCGTTCTCGGCATATTCCTTGGCATCGTTATCGGCGCGGCGATTTTCGCCGTTATCCTCGGCATACTCGTTCTTCTGAGAGATAAAGTCACCGCTATCGACGAATTTCTGACGAAAAACCTTACGGACGAATGCCTTACGGCAAAATATCTTATGCCGACGATGAATAAAATCGGCGAATTCCTGAAGGGAGTTTTCAACGTTTATAAAACGACCAAAGCGGAATAATTAAACGGTGAACGCTTAGCGACGAATATGCGGCCGCCGCCGCAAAAAACAGACGCATTATAAAAAGACGCATTAAAAAAACAGAGGTATTAAAAGCGGAACGCCTTTTTCGGGTGTTCCGCTTTTTCGTCCGCAGACTTTAATATTTTTATATAATATAGTCGCGATAATATAGTCGCGTATATAGTATAGTCGCGATCCGATAACGGTTGCTACGATTTAATATGCAATCCGACAGGTGATCCGATATGCGATCCGATAACAATCGCGGGTATCAGATTGCGAGGTATTTCTGCGCGGCGTAAAAAATCTCCCTCTGCCCCTGTTCGTTCGGATGAATTCCGTCGTTGCACATAAGCGAACCGAAATCGTTCCGATTGAGAAACCTCTGTCTGAGGTCGATGACGCGCAATCCTTTTCTGAACGAGTTTTTGATAACCTCGTTGTTGAACATCTCCTGATGGCGGTAAATCGTGCCGGTATCGCCTTTGAAAAATTCGAGGACTCTGCTCCCGTCCGCTATGTTTTTTATCACGTTGTCGAAATACCTGTCCGAACAGACGGGCGGCAACGTGCAGGGAATCACTTCCACGCCGGCATCGAGCAACTTTCCGAGCGTTTCGGCGTAAAGCGCGGAAAATTCGTCCACGTCGGTTTTCGGGCCGTGTTCCTTTTCGGGGCTGGCGGCAACGTCCTGCCAGTCGAAATCCGCGTCGTTTCCGCCGAGTTCGAGGACGACCACGTTTTTGACGGTTTTATCGAGCGAAGCGATATATTTATCGATTTTTCCGCGTTCGAAAAACCTTTTGAGCGAATTCCCGAAAGAAGAAAGATTTTCTATTCTGACGCCGTATTCGTTTTCGAAAAGTTTGATGGCGTAAGTCGGCAGAATTTCTATTTTTCCGCCGTCGGTCGTTATGCCTTTGCCTATCGAGTCGCCGAATACCGTAATTCTTTTGTTGACGAGATCCATATATCGAAAACCTCCCGTGTTCAGTTAAAATAATAAATGATGCGCGCCGGACCGATCAAGCGATACGCCGCCTGCCTGAATCAATAAAGCAACACGCCGCCGGATTTTCCGAAGTATTTCTTCGGCCGTCCGCAAACGTCCGGGTCGGAACCGACCGCCTTCGGAACGCAAACGCTCGTAACCGATCGCCTTCGGAACGCAAACGCTTTACGTAAAAAGCATATACCGTCGGAGCGAAAATTACAACCTACTTCGCGCATAACGGACTATACGCTTGTTTTTCGCGCGGTAGAGAGCCGGAAAACCCACTCTACCGACGGTAGAATCAGTCGATTTTGACAAATTTTACGTTTTTTTTCATTGATTTTTATAATTATATATGTTAAAATATAATCGGATATCGGATTTACGACGAAATTCGTTTTCCTTAGACGTTTCCGGAGTGAAAAGCATAAATGGAAGATCTGAAAATCATTTTCGCTCAAAACTTAATAATGCTCCGCAAACAGATGCGGCTCACGCAGATAGAACTTGCGGAAAAAATCAACTATTCGGATAAAGCCGTTTCGAAATGGGAGCGCGGAGAGTCGATACCGGACGTTTCCGTTCTTCTCGAACTTTCGAAACTGTTCGGCGTGAGCATAGATTTCCTCGTTACGGAACACGAAAACAAGGAGATCGCCAAGGAACAGACCTCTTACGCCGCGACGATAAAAAAGAAAAATCATCTGCTTATCGCCGCCATAACGTTCGTTGCGATTCTCATCGTCGAAACCATCGTGTTCATCGCGTTGCAGGGGGCTATCCCCGATTTCTGGCGCAACGTAATGTTCTGTTACGCGTTGCCGTTGCCGCTCGTTTCGGTCGTTGCGATCGTATTCTGCGGACTGTGGGCTAACCGTATTCTGAGTTTCGCGGCGGTTTCCGCGCTTATCTGGACGGTACTTGCGGACGCGTTCTTCATCATTCTGCTTTGCGGAACGATTTTTCCTCACGTTTTCGTGTTGGGCGTGCCGGCGGAAATCGTGGCTATGATGAGTTATAAGATAAAACTTCCGAAAAGGAATAAACCGGAACAAAAATAATTTGCCTGCCATGGAAGAAAAAGACATTCACAAAGATCACAGAAAAAGACTGAGAGAAAGATTCGACAAAGATCCCGACGGTTTTTCCAAACACGAACTTCTGGAACTGTTGTTGTTTTACGCGATTCCGCGCCGCAACGTAAACCCCGTCGCTCATAAACTTCTGGCGAAATACGGAAATATCGGAAACGTACTCCGCGCCGACGGGAAAGACCTTTCGGAAGTGGACGGAATAGGCGACAGCGCCGCGGCTTATCTCAACCTTATCGGCAAACTCATCGACGTTTTAGCCGACGAAAAGCAGGACGACGCGAAGATTTATCGTTTCGAAGACGTGAAAGTTTATCTGCTCCGCATTTTCAAATCCGCGAAAACGGAAAGTTTCTGCGCGATCTATCTTTCCAAAAACGAACGGATACTCTTCAAAGAAGTTTACACCGACAACGACGAAAGGAGCGTCAGCGTGGATATGCTTCCTTTTTCGAGGGCGTTTTCCAACGTCAGGCCTTACGCCGTGGTCGTCGCGCACAATCACCCTTCGGGGAATCCCGCGCCGTCGATCCGCGACGACGTCGCCACGGAAAAACTCGCGATGCTCTTCTCGCTCAACAACATCCGCCTTTACGATCATCTCATCGTGGGCGAATCGGACGTTTTCAGTTATCGTATGGACGGACGGCTCGACAAAATCGTCAGATCCGCGAACCTTCGCTTCGCGGGGCTTTGAAACGCGGACTTAAAACAAACTCCGAAACGGACGGATCGTTGCGATCCGCCCGCTTTTTTTGCTTTTATCTCCCGCAACGTTTTCTTTCGTATTTTTCGTAATAACACTCTTTGCAGGAATCCTTTTTCTTCGGTTTTTCTTCCGGAGGGCAATAAAACCGGTTGCGCGGAGATTCGGTCGGCCCGAGAAGCCTGCAAGGCTTACAATGTTCGCAAAACCCGCAAGGCTTACAATGTTCGCAAAAACCGCAGGGCTCGCAATTATTGCAAGGTTCGCAAGGTCCGCCATGCCCGCATGGGCAACGCGCCCCTTCGGGACGACGCCTTTCAACGCCGCGAACGATCGCTCCGACAATAACCGCGCCTATCGCCGCGCCGAGCATTATATCGCCGTTTTTCATAAGTACCTCCGCGACGTTTTTTTCCGTCGCTGATACATATTATGCTTCGGGCGGTTAAAAACGTTCGCCCGCCGGATTTTACGCCGGCATTTCTTCCCGCGGAAGTTTCGGTCTATCCGAATTTCTTCCCGCCGAAGTTTCACCCGCCGTGATTCTCGCCCGTAGAAAAATTTCTTCCCGCCGGAATTTCAGCCGGCGATTTTCTCATAGTAACGTTCGAGGTCGTTTATCGCCTCCTTCGCCGGATCGAAACCGTTTTCGAGGGCGTTATAAAGGTGCTTTTTCGCCTTTATGAAATCCTGCCTTACGCAGACGCCTTTTCCGTAACAAAGCCCGAGATAATATTCCGCCTCGGGCGAGCCGAGCGCCGCGCCTTTCTTCCAGTTTCTGAACGCGTATTTTTCGTTTCTTCTCATCCCGTAGCCGTAATAATAATTCTTCGCGAGGAGAAGCACCGCCCCGACGTGGTTTTTAGCCGCCGCCTTTTTGACGAGCGCCGTGCCTTTTCTCATATCCCTCTTCCCCGCAACGCCCGTGAGAAGAATATATCCGAGCATATACGTTGCGGAAACGTGACCGCGTTTTGCAGCCTCTTTATACCAACTTTCCGCAAGAGCGACGTTTCTCGTTTCGCCCGAGCCGTAAAAATACTTTTCGCCGAGCAGATACTGATTTTCGGTTACTCCGTCTATCGCGCCTTTGATTATCGTTTTGCTTGCTTCCATGTTCTTTCCTCCGTTCGCGAGCGGTTTTTCCGTCCGCGTTTGTTTTATGAATTTTATGGCTCGATTATATTACGCTTATGATGACATACGCTTGTCATAATTTAAAAATATTTTTCGGTAGGGATTCCATTCGCCTCCCCATAAACGGCACAACGCCCGTCGCCGAACGGCGACGGGCGTTGTTATATATTTAGGAGAGAGAGTGTGCTGTCGTTAAACCCGATTTTCAAGCCGCGGCCTCTTGTTTTCTTTGATTTTTAAGATTTTCGAGGTAGGCTTTCGCTTCGTTTTCGGCTTTGGCGAGCGCATCGTTATAATTCTTCTTATAAACTTCGGCTTTCGCTATATCCGCGTCGATTCCTTTCTGAATCGCGTCCCATTCTTCCGCCGTGAGGTCGTCTTTGATTTTGCCGAGATATTTATCTCTCTGCTCTTCGAGGCGAGCCGTGAACGTATCGAGGTCGGAGAAGTAAGTCTTTTCGTCCGCCGCCCATTCCTTGATATCCGAAACGTCCTTCTTCAATTCGGCGATAACGTCCGCGAACGCCTGTCTGTACTGTTCGGGAATGAGTTTGATTGCGGATTCGACGGTCGCGTAAGCGTTTTCCATAACTTCCGCGGCGGCCGCGATTTCGTCCTTATATTCCGCGGCGAGAGCGTTCACTTTTTCCTTGATCGTCGTCTCTGCGGAAGAAAGAGTTTCGGAAAGTTCGTTCATTTTATCCTGAAGTTCCTGATTGACTTCGGAATTCTTGAAGAGTTTGTCGGCATAAGCCTCGATGCTTCTTACGGTAACTTCGCCCTTGCCGTTTTTAAGCGGATCGGAATTTTCGAGTCCGAGAGCCTTCACGACCGCGGCGATCTGTTCGTCGGTGAGCGGATAATCGGAAACTTTGTTGGCGAATTCCGCAACGTTTTTAACCGATTCCATCATGAGAGCCGCCGAAGCGTAAGTCTGATAGACCGCGCCGAGATAAGCGGTGTTGTAATGCGTTAAGATATTTGCAGCGTAAAACTTGGTGTATGCGGCGTAAGTATTCAAAGTAACCGCCTTGTCGAAAGCCGCCTGAGCCTTCTTCTTCGCGAGTTCGTAAGCGTCCGTCGCGTACACTTCGATCTGAGAATCGTATTCGTCGATAAGGTCGATGAGTTTGTCGGTATCGAGTTCGACGGCTTTTTCGAGAGAAATTTCGCCCGTGTCGCTTATCGTGAGAGCGAGTTTGAATTTGGAGAGGGAGAGCGACTGAACGAGTTTGTTGTCGGGATGAGCCTTTTTGAACTCGTCGAGTCTGCGGTTGAGCGAATAACTGCCCAACGCGTCTATTTTAACGCTGAGCCCCGAATCGTCGGCGGAAGCCTTGATCGAAGCGTTTACGTTGTCGGTGAGTTTTTCGAGATATTTATCGTCTTTCGCGCTGACCGTTACGTTGACGACTTTGTTGTCCTCGGAAAGATATCCTTCCTCGACGGAAATATCCACGATCTTTTTGACGGCTTCTTCGACGGTTTCGCCTTTGATGCCGCTTTCGTTATATAAAAGAACGAGTCCGTCTTCGTTGACTCCGCGGACGCCCGCCACGAGTCCGTTCTCGTCGACCACAAGTTCGACCGACGGGTTGATATCGAGGCTTACGTAGCCGCTCTTGTCCGTACTGTCCTCGCCGCCGCATCCCGCCAAGGGAATGCACATGCCGAGCGTCATCACTCCCGCAATCAATGCGGATACAAATTTTTTCTTCATAAATTTACCTCCTCGCCGGAATTATCTTGTCCGGCTCGTTTTTGTTTTCTCGCTTATTAAACACGCGGGAAACGCGTTTTGTTGCAAAACTTTGAAAAATTTTTATTTTTTTTTCGGCAGGGATTTCGTTCGCCGTCCCCGATTCCCGGTATTTTATTTTTTCCGGTAATCGGCGACGATGAACGGAACCGACGTTTTATTTTTTTATGCTCGCCCAGTAATTTTCGAAAGAACCGTAGTCGGCGATTATGCGGTTTTTATATTCCGCGTAACTCTCCGCAGAAATCCGTTCTCTGCTCGCGGAATAATTTTCTTTGCCGGCTTTTTCCCTCGAAACGTTGAGTTCCGAGAGAATTTTGCGCAGATCCTTTTCGTATTCCTCTACCGTTTCTGGCACGCGCGTGAGCGAGTCGAACCCAATGGTATCCACGCCCGTTCCCTTGAGAACGGCGATTATCGCTTCATCGACGTTTTTTAATCCGTCCGCCGTCAAAGACGAAAAATACTCCTTTATTTTCGTTAAATAGTCTTCCGTCGTCGTATTCTCCGTTACCTCGCCGAACAACTTGAAATAATCGCGAAGAGCGTTGTTCAAACCCGCGCTGCTGATTATTTCTCTGCCCGTAAGAGCCGAATATCCGGCGATGAGTTCTTCCATATCCTTTTTCAGGGCGTTCACGATAAAATCGTTATCCTCGTCTTTGACCGCCCAGTAGTCTTTATAAGTCAAAGTATATATATTTATATTTATGACCTTCATGCCGACGAGAAGTTTCGCCGCCTCGACGATATCCGGCAGTTTGTTTTTCATTAAATCATACAACCCCGCGACGACGTTGTCGGCGTAAGCCTTTTCGAGATCCGAAACGTCCCTCGCGCCGTAAAGCACGGAAAGATCGCTTGCCGACGAACCGGATTTGTCGCCCGACTGCGCTCCCGTTTTCTCGGAAAAGGCTTCCGAAGTCGTTATGTCCTTCAACACGGCGGAATATACGCCTTTTTCGCAAAAATAATTCTCCGCCGCCGTTACGCAGTCTTCGATGAACGGCAAATCCTTTTCCGCGGTGAATTTAATCGCGTTTTCGTCCGTTCCGTAATTAAAAAAGCCGAGTCTGAGCGCGTAATCGATAAAAATCTCCGCGCTTTCGGCAAGGGGCTTGCCTTCGAGTTCCTTGATCACGTTTTCGTCGACGAGAATTACGTCCGCGTCGGAATTGAGCGATTTCACCCCCGTGACGTTTCCTTTTTTATCCGTAAGAAACAACACTTCGGGGTTTATTTCCAGAACGACGGCGCACGGTTCGCCTTCCGAGGCGTTTATTATAGCGAAAACGCTCGGGATAGCGACGCACAGACACACCACGCCGGCCAGAACCGCCGCCACGGCGCGTTTCTGAAACAATTTTCCGAAAAACGACGACACGCCCGCCACGATTTTCGTCAGGATTCCCGTTTTCGCCGACGTCGTTTCATTCTTCCCGCGAACGCAAACAGGCGCGTTCCTGACTTCATCGGAAAGTTTCAGGTTTTTAACCGAACGCTCGGTTTCTTCTTTTAAAAGTTTCTTCCACGAACTCATTTTCACGCCTCCTTTTTATAATTCGCTTTTATTTTGTCCACGGCTCGCTTATACTTCGAAGTAACGCTGCCCGTGGGAATGTCCAACAGTTCGGATATCTCTCTGTGTTTATAACCCCACAGAACGTGCAGGACGATTATCCGTTGTTCCTCTTCGGTGAGATATTTCCGCATTATCGCGGTGATCGGCGAATCGAATTCGTTTTCGTCCGTCACGTAAGTTTCGTCGTCGCTTTTAAGGTTCACGAAATTTTCGTAAATTTTCCGCGACCTCAGTTCGTTCAGCGCGACGTTTTTCGTTATCTGCAATATCCAGGCGAGTCCGTTGCCGTTTTTCTCGAACGTCGCCGCGTTTTTCTTTATTTTCAGAAAAACCGTCTGAACGGCGTCCTCCGCGTCCTCGCGATTTTTCAGGTAAGAATAAGCGAACGAATAAACTCCGCCTTTAATCCCCTCGTATAACCGCTCGAACGCGCGCTCGTCGCCTTCGGCTATTCTGTTCAGTTCGGCATTAATCTCCCACCGATTCATCTCTCTCTTAAAACCGCCTTGCTCTTTCTCCTCGATTATTATACACTTTTTTTCGCCCGTTTGTTGCAATGCGGCGAAAAATTTTTAATACATAAAGGCGCGCCGCGAAAGTCTGCAGACTTTCGCGGCGCATAATTTATCTGATGTTTTCCGGAATCCTCTTCAACAGGACGAAACAAATCGCCGCTTTTAAAATATCCGACGGAATGAACATTATCCAGAACGTTAAAAGCACGTTCCAGAAGTCTATCGCCCCGCCGAGATAAAAGACTTTGAGCGATAAAAAATAAACGATACCCACAACGTAAAGCGCGATCGTTCCGAGGGCGAGCGTTAAAATTTTGCGGAAATTCGTCGCCGACCTTTTATAAAGCAAGCCGCAGATAAGCGAACTCACCAAAAAACCGAGCGTGAACCCGAAAGACGGCTTCAAAACGTAATCGAACCCGCCGCCCGCCGCGAACACCGGAACGCCGATAAGCCCTAAAACTATATATATTCCCACGGCTATGAGCGAATCCGCCGCGCCGAGATAGCAGGCGAAAAACAACACCACCGCCGACTGCAAAGTCATCGGCACCGGTACGAACGGTATGCTGATTTTCGCGCTGACGACCATTAGCGCGACCGTCAATCCTATTAACGCAAGCCTTTTCGCAGACATAAACTCTCCTCTGTTTTCAGCCATCTACGCTACCTCGTTCCTCGTTTTTATCTTTGTTTTCCTTATTTTCCGCACGCCCGCGATTTCCGCCCGGCGAAAGAAGCCTGTAACCGCCGAAATAAACCGCCCCGCCGAAAATTCCGACGGAACCCGCTTCCTCCGCGCCGATGATAAGGACTTCAATCATATAAGCGTAAGTTTCCGAGCCGTTTATGACGAAAATAAGCGGCACGGCGAACGCGTTGAAAAGTATCGGGAAGATTATCCCGACGAAAAATCTGCCGTATTTGTTCTTTATCAGCCTGCCCGCAAGATAAGTGCAACACGCCGCGACGAGCGTGGCGGACGAACCTATCAGAATATCGGGCAACCCTCCGCCGCCGAAAATATTCGTTATCAGGCACCCCACGAAGAGAGCCGGAACGCTTTCGGCAAAAAAAAGCGGGAGTATCGTCAGCGCCTCGGAAAGGCGGAACTGAAATATCCCGAACGTAAACGGAAAAAGGAGCAACGACGCGACGACGTACAAAGCGGCGATAACGCCCGCTCTGCACAAAGCCTTTGCGGAAATCTTTCCTGACATTTTAAATTACCTCGGTTTTTTTAATTTTTAAGGAACGGCTCGAACGGCTGACCTTGCGGTTATGCCGGACGACCGGCTCGCCGGTTTATTCGTCAGACGGACGGCTGTTCCTACGAAGTGTTTTCCGAAAACCTTCGACTTGCCAACTATACTACTTTTCGATTTTAAAATCAAGCGAAATAAGGCTATAAGTCGAAAATTTCGCGGCAAAAATTAAAACGCAACCTGTAGTTGCGGATTTTGCAAACGAAAATAATGCTCTACGCAACTTAAATATCCGCCGTTTTTGCCCGATTCGCTTAAATTCCGACGCGGCAGACGTTATAATAAAGGTAGTTTTATAAATGACTAAAAAAACTTGCACAGGAGAGAAACATGCGCAACAACTTGATAAGATTGAGAAAAGAAGCGGGGCTTTCGCAGGAAGAACTTGCGGATAAACTCGCGGTTTCGCGGCAGGCGGTTTCCAAGTGGGAACGCGGCGAGGCGTTGCCGGACACCGACAATCTGATAAGGCTCGCAAAACTTTACAACGTTTCCATCGACGAAATCGTGGGATATACTCCCGACAAGAGCAATTTCGCCGACAATGAAGAATCCGGCAATAAGGAAGAATCCGCCGATAAGAGAAATTCCGCCGACAAAAGCAATTCCGCCGACGGCGCAAACGAAACAAACGATACTAACGATTCGGGCGGAACGGACGGCGCGAACGGTACGGACGATTCGGGCGATACAAACGGTTCGGGCGGCTCGGACGGTACAAACGATTCGGGAAGTTCGGGCGACGAATTCTTTACTCAAAACGGAAGGAAAGATTTTTACACCAAAGACGGCAAACGCATTCGTTTCGAATCGGACGGACACAGGAAGAGCATTTTCATCACCGACGACGACGATGACGACGACACGGACGGCGGCGACTATCCGCGCAAGAAGACGGGAATTCGCGACGTTCTTGAAAGCGTTTACATTATCCTTTGCATCGCGGCTTTCTTCGTATGGGGCGCGGTGTTTAACGGCTGGGAAATCGCCTGGACGCTTTTCATAACCGTTCCGATATTCACGTCGATAATTTCGTGCGTAAGAAAAAGACGCGTGGGAAAATTCAACTTCCCCTGCTTCGTGACGTTCGTCTATCTGCTTTTCGGAATGATTTTCGACATATGGCATCCGCTTTGGATAATCTTCCTGCTTATCCCCGCGTTTTATCCGATAGCACGGGTGATAGACTCACATATCAAATACGGTAATAACGATAAAAAATAGGCGTTAATCGACTTATAGAGGTATTTAAAGGGGCGGCGGCTATGCAAAAGCATAGCCGCCGCCCCCGTTTTATCGTTCGTTTATCGTCCGTTATTTTTCAAGGTTTTTAAGAGTTTTGGAAAAACAGTTTATCTTTTCGTCGATAATCGTTTTGTCGGCGGGCTGAACTTCGTAATACCCGTTTTTCTGCATGGTTTCGAAAACGCCGTACTGCTCTTCCGCGGTTTCGAACATATTGGACTTAACCGCTTTTCTCACGTCTTTTCCGCACGCCTCGGTCATCGCCGCGCCGTAAAGTTTGACGAGATTTTTCTCGCTCGTCAAAATATCGTATAACGCGTCCTTTTCGTTTAAAATATTGTCGTTCTTCATTTTCTCACCTCACCGAAGCAGTCCGAGCAGGACCGCGTAACGCTTGGCATGGTTGCAGGCTATCGTTTTCATTTCGCCCGCCAAAGTCGCGTCCGTAAACGTTTTCGAATAAAACGTCGCCTTTTTAGCCACGCTTTCTTCAAGATTCATAAGGTCGGATATGAAATCGACCTCTTTTGCCGTTAGTTTTGGTTGCATAAAAATACCTCCCGAGAATTTATCTCACGGAAGGTATTCCCTTTTTTGTTGCTTTTTAATCTGTTTTAAGTAAATTTTTTGAGATATCCGAGATCTACGCTCCATTCGGGGATCTCGTTTCTGCGCCTGTGAATTTCGTTGGCTTTGCCGAGAGCCTTCACGTAATCGGCATAAGAACACTTGTTGACCTTCATAAAATGCGCGATCGCCTTTTCCTCGTCGCCGAGAAGTTGCGTTCTGCCTATGTGGATAACCGAGTGGCACGAATGACACACCGCGATTACGTCCTCCAGTTTCTGAACGGCGTTTTTCTCGTCGTAACTCCACCGTTCGTGCGCTTCGAGCCGTTTTGCCGGTCTGCCGCAAATCATGCATTTGCCGTTCGCCCTCGCGTATGCCTCGCGGCGGACTACGTCCCACTGCGCCGGTTTTAAAATACTCCTTAAATTGGAATACCAGCAACCGTCCGGCACGAGTTCGAAATCGAGTTTCAATTTTTTATCGGTCATATTATCCGTCAATTTTTCGTCCATCAGTCAACGTTAAGTCCTTTCGATAAAAATCTGTAAGAGAAAAACAACATAAGAAAGTCCAACCCCGCGACGAGCAGGATGAAAAACCATAATACAACGTGAACGGACACGTCGAAAAACCCCGAATTTACAAGAGCGGACAACAAAAACGCAAACGCTACTCCGAGGAAAAATCCCATGACGGTAAGCGTGCCTATGACCTTTCCCATCTTTTTGCGTCTTGAAAGGCGATTGCTGAAAAGAATCGCAAACACGACTTCGGATATAAGGAATAACACGCCCGCCGAAATAAGCAGAAACGTTTCGAGCGAAATAAAGAACGAATTAACCGTCATGTTCCGGAACGATTCGCCGAAAGATGGCGTTAAAATAACCCCCGATTTCAATCTCATCGGCATAAAAGCGACGACAGACGATACGACGACCGCAACGAAAAATATCGCAAGCCACACGATAATGACGAGCAATCTTGCGAAAAACTGATCTTTCATGCTCGCGGGCAAAGTGAACGTGAGGTACGCTTCGTCGGTCGCGACTGCGCGATAAAACGAACCGAAAAGAACGTAAACGAGCGAAGCGAAACCGAACGATATAATCGGATAAGTTAAAACGTTTATCATACGGCAAGCGAAGGTAAACCACCTTTCGGTCTGCTCTTCTTCGCCGTAAGACGCAAGCCCCAAAAGCCCCGAGACGAGAGATATGCCGAGCATTACGCCCGTTATAATGAGAAAAGTTCTGGCGTTTTTTACGAATTCCGTTTTAAAAATCTTCGAAAACATTTTCGTTTCTCCCCGCCTCCGACCGGGAATATCTGAATTCTTCTCTGAATATTTCGTCTACGGTTCTGCCGGACTCGTGAACTTCTTTCACGCTCCTCGGCTCGCCGAGTTTGCAACCTCTCACGAACACGTATTCGTCGAGAATGTCCTCGACGTCTCTTATAAGATGAGTGGAAACGACTATCGTTGCGCCGTCTTTGAAACGCGACAAAATGGTTTCGACGATGAACTCGCGCGCGGCGGGATCTACGCCGCCTATCGGCTCGTCTAAAAGATAAAGTCTGGCGCGGCGAGCCATAACGGCTATGAGTTGCACCTTTTCCTTTGTTCCCTTAGACAGCGTTTTAAGTTCGGCTTTTTTGCTCACTCCGAGGACGTTCAGCATTTTTTCCGCCGCCGGAACGTCGAAATCTTCGTAAAAAAGCGAAAAATAATCGAGAACGCTTCCGACGGTCTGCGTCGGGCGCAGATAAGTTCTTTCCGGCAGAAAAGAAACGATCTTTTTCGTTTCAACTCCGAGCGGTTTTCCGTCGACGGTAATACTTCCGTCGTCCGGCGTCAGAAGCCCCGCGACGCATTTCATAAGCGTCGACTTTCCGCTGCCGTTAGGTCCTAAAAGCCCGACTATTTTACCTTCTCCCAAGGAAAGGTTGACGCCGTCCAAAGCGACGAACTTCCCGTACTTTTTAGTGAGATTGTTGATTTCGAGCAGCGCCATCATGCTCCTCCTTTAGCGAAAAACGGTCTATAAGTCGATTATCTGGCAAAAATCGCAATCATCAATCACTGCAACCGTCCGCAAAATCTCAGTCCTTAACGCCGACAAGCGCACGGAAAATCTCCCGCCCCTCGCAAAGACATTTGACCGAAAATCCGTCTTCCGTCTTTTTATAATATATGACCACGGTTTCGCCCGCTTTAAGTTCCGAAATGTAATCTATCTCGAAACTCGTTATTTTTCCGTCGCCGAGTTCGCCCGCCACGGCGTTGAGAACGAAATCGAGATAGCGGGTGTTGTTGACGTGTCCGTTATGGTCGAGGTCGGTAAAATACGCGGTCTGCGTGAAAGTTCCGAAATCGTCCGTCGGGAAATCGGCGATTTTCTTCAATCCGCCCGCATATTCTCTCTCGGAGGAAAACTCGCCGATGTTATATCCGTATTCTCCGCGCAGGATAAGTTTACGCGTTTTATAATCGCACAGACACCATTTGGAAGTGCCTTTCACGAGTTTTTTGCCGGCGGCGTCGGTTATAAGATATTCTCTGTCGAATTCTATTCCGCGCGGCGGCAAAGGATAAGTTTTAACGTTTATCTCCTGCCCGAACCGCGGTTGCGACAAAACGTCGTATCTGCACCGCACGAGCATCCAGATAACGTCCTTTTTTATGAGTTCGTCATAACCCATGCCGAGTTCGTCCGCGTGGAGAGCCGCGGCGTTCTGAAACAACGTGAAAAAAGCGGAAGGTTTTATCCTGCCGCGGGCGTCGCACGAATTGACGTCGATTTTTGTTTTTAAGGTTAATTCTTTCATTTTAAATCAGAAGCAACGCCTTGTCCGGCACGTCCATCGCCTCGGCGTTGTCGCCTTTGACGATGAAAAACTGTTGGTGATAGGTTTTGTGAGGTATCAGATAAACCCTCTTGTTCGGCCAGATTTTTTCAACGTCCGCCCTGAGCGACTTTTTAGCCAGAATATAATCGGCTATTTCCACGTTCAGGTCGATTTTCGCGTTGTTGTAACCGTTTGCGAAAATATCGAAAAGTTCCGCCCTGATTCTCATCGCTATGTAATCGTTGGACTGAATATGCCCCGTTCCCTGACAATAAGGGCAATCCTTCACGAGCGCGGAAACGCTTTCTCTTCTGCGTTTTTTCCGCGTTATCTCCACAAGTCCGAGGGGCGTCATTCCGATCACCTGACAACGTTCCCTGTCCGCTTTCAATTCCTCGCCGAGCACACGCAGAAGTTCGGAATTATGCTCCGCTTCGTTCATATCGATAAAGTCGACGACTATTATCCCCGCGATGTTTCTGAGCCGCAACTGCCTCGCGATCTCAACCGCCGCGAGAAGATTGGTTTTGTAAACCGTTTCCTCGAGATTCGCGTCGCCGGTAAATTTGCCCGTGTTCACGTCGATTACCGTCATCGCTTCGGTTTTGTCTATGACGATATACGCGCCGTTTTCGAGCGGAACGGACGACGAAAGCATGTTGTCGACGCTTTCCGAAAGCCCGTAATAACGGAACATATCGATTTTTTTATCGTAAAATTTAAGTTTGCTTTTAAGGGCTTTGTCGTGCCGTTTTGCGTAAACGAGCAGTTTATCGAACAAATCCCTGTCGGAAACGACGAATTTCTCCACGTCCTCGGTGTAAACGTCGCGAAGAAGCCTTATGCCGACGTTGCCCTCCTCGTAAATACAAGCGGCGGGTTTTGCCGTTCTGAAATTTTCTTCTATCTCGTCGTACTGTTTTTTCAGATATTCTATTTCGCGTTTTATCTCGCCTTTTCTCGCCGTTTCGCCGGCGGTGCGGATTATTATTCCCCTGCCCTTCGGACGGAATTTTTCGGCGATTTTCTGAAGTTTTTCCCTTGTTTTTTCGTCCGTTATCTTGCGCGACACGCCCACGAACGAAAACGAAGGCAGAAACACGACGTATCTGCCCGCGAACGACAGATATCTCGTGAGGCGCACGCCCTTGTTTCCTGCGGGATCCTTAACTGCCTGAACCATTATCTCGTCGCCTTCTTTCAGGTCGAGAACGGACGGAATTTCGATTTTCCCTTCGATTTCGGCTTTATCCATCAGCATATCGTCCGCGGAAAGGTAACCGTTTCTCGGCAGACCGACGTTCACGAACGCCGCCTGCATTCCGCAGAGTACGTTTTCCACTTTTCCTTTAAAAACGCTGCCGATAGGCACGGTGATATTCTTTTTTTCAACTCTGTATTCGATGAGTTTACCGCCGTCCGCAACCGCTCCGACGTAATTTCCGCAGACGCCGTCCACGTATAAACTGAAAGACATAGAATTTTCCTTTGTCGTATTAGCCAGAAACACAATGCAAGACCGGGTTAAAGTACAATCACCTGTTAGTAGCCGTAATGATTCCGCTCGTCGCAACAAGCCGTTTTTTCGGCGACGAACCGTTTACGCGGACGACGGGCGGGAATCCGATCTTTATCATTATAACTTAACAATCACCGTTTTGTCAACCAATGTTCATCGGCTTTTTTACGCGGAATGTCATCGGTTTTTTTACGCGGAACGTATATCGGCTTTTTTTTCGTCGATAATACCTGAACGGGGCGGGGCAAATCGATACGCATTATATCGATTACGGCTCCGCGACGTTTTTCGCAAAACCACAATATATTGATATCGGAATAACAACAACAAACTATATATAGTATTTTTGAAAGCGGTGAAAATCGCTTGACAGAGCGGCTCGCATATGGTAATATATTGTCCTGAAAAAGGGGGGGGACGATTACGGAAAAAAAATTCGTTTACGGAAAAATTCACTCCGTGGAAACGCTCGGCGCGGCGGACGGGCCGGGGCTCAGATTCGTTTTGTTTCTGCAAGGTTGCAATCTCAGATGCAAATATTGTCACAACCCCGATTCATGGGCTAAAACCGACGGGGCAAGGCTCGCTACGGCAAGCGAAATCGCCGGAGAAATTCTGAAATACAAAAACTATTTCGGAAAAAGGGGCGGGCTTACCGTAAGCGGCGGCGAACCTCTGCTGCAACTCGATTTTCTTATCGAACTTTGCGGACTGATGAAAAAATCGGGCGTAAACGTGGCGATAGACACGTCCGGAGCGGATTATTCCGAAGCCGACGAACGGTTCGAAAAACTGTTTCCGCTGATAGACCTCGTTCTGCTCGACATAAAGCATATCGACGACGGAAAATGCAGAACGCTCACCGGCAGAGGCAACGAACAGACGAAAAAATTCGCCGCAAGGCTCGCAGAACTCGGAATCCCCGTATGGATAAGGCAGGTACTCGTCCCCGCGATGACAGACGACGAAAACGACCTTAAAAAAACGCGCGAATGGATAGATTCGCTCGGCAACGTCGAAAGAACGGAAGTTCTGCCCTATCACACGCTCGGCAAGGTTAAGTACGAAAAACTCGGAATCCCTTATCCCCTCGGCGACGTTCCGACGCCCACGGCAGAACAAATAGAAAAAGCAAAAAAAATACTCGTCGGCAACCGCTGAGAAAGGGCGGAATCCGACGCGACTAAGGAGTTTTATGAAATATTCACAATGGACGGACTTCGTTTACGGAAAGTGGAGCGAAGACGAAATCAACGTAAGAGACTTTATTCAACGCAACTACACGCCTTACGAAGGCGACGGAAGTTTCCTCGCCCCCGCGACGGAAAACACGAAGAAATTATGGAAAGAAATCTGCGACCTTTCCGAAAAAGAACGCGCCGCGGGCGGAGTCCTTTCGGCGGACACGAAAATCGTATCTTCGGTGAACAGTCACGAAGCCGGTTACATCGATAAAGACATCGAAAAAATCGTCGGACTTCAGACCGACGAACCTTTCAAACGCGCTCTGCACGTTTCCGGCGGACTCAGAATGGCGGAACAAGCCCTCGAAGTTTACGGCTATAAAATCGATCCCGAAGTTCACGACTTTTATAAGAAATACAGAAAAACGCACAACGACGGAGTGTTCGACGTTTACACGCCCGAAATGCGCCACGCGCGCACCGCGCATATTCTCACCGGTCTTCCCGACGCTTACGGCAGAGGCAGAATAGTCGGCGATTACAGACGTATCGCGCTTTACGGCGCGGACTATCTTATCGCAAAGAAAAAGGAAGATAAACGACTTATAGATGGGGATATGATTCCCGATAAGGTTCGCGACAGAGAGGAAATCACGGAGCAGATAAAGGCTTTGGAAGCGTTGAAACAAATGGCTTCGAAATACGGCTTCGATATTTCCCGCCCCGCGGAAAACGCCCGCGAAGCGATTCAGTGGCTCTATTTCGGTTATCTCGGCGCGGTCAAAGATCAGAACGGCGCGGCGATGAGCATCGGCAGAAACACCGCTTTCCTCGATATTTATATCGAACGCGACATAAAGAAAGGTTTGCTCACCGAACTCGAAGCGCAGGAACTCATCGACCATTTCGTGATGAAACTCCGCATAGTGAAATTCATGCGCACGAAGGAATATAACGAATTATTCTCGGGCGATCCCACATGGGTTACCGAATCGATAGGCGGAATGGGTACGGACGGAAGACCGCTCGTCACGAAGACCTCGATGAGAATGCTTCACACTCTCGTGAACTTAGGCCCCGCGCCCGAACCGAACCTAACCGTTTTGTGGAGCGAAAATCTCCCCGAAAACTTCAAGAAATTCTGCGCGGAAATTTCGCTTAAAACCTCCGCGATTCAATACGAAAGCGACGATCTCATGCGCCCCGAAATGGGCGACGATTACTGCATCGCCTGCTGCGTGAGCAGTATGCGCGTGGGCAAGGACATGCAGTTTTTCGGCGCGCGCGCGAATATCGCGAAGTGTCTTCTTTACGCGATCAACGGCGGAAAAGACGAACTTTATAAGGATAAAGAAACGGGAAAGGCGTTGCAGGTTTCTCCCGAATTCGCGCCCGTTTCCGGCGACGGACCGCTCGACTATGAAGAGGTAATCAAAAAATACGACAACATGATGGACTGGCTCGCGGGGCTTTACGTCAACACGCTCAACCTCATCCATTACATGCACGACAGATATTCCTACGAAGCGCTCGAAATGGCTCTGCACGACACCAAGGTGAGAAGATTTTTCGCGACCGGCATCGCGGGGCTTTCCTGCGCGGCGGATTCTCTTTCCGCTATTAAATATGCCAAGGTTTATCCCGTAAGGAACGACGAGGGGCTTGTCACGGACTATCGCATAGAGGGCGACTTCCCCAAATACGGCAACAACGACGACCGCGCCGACGAGATCGCGGTGTGGATCGTGAAGACGTTCATGAAGAAAATCGGCAGTCATTACACTTACCGCGATTCCGTACCCACGATGTCGATTCTCACGATAACTTCGAACGTGGTTTACGGCAAAAAGACGGGCAACACCCCCGACGGCAGACGCGCGGGAGAACCGCTCGCCCCCGGAGCGAACCCGATGCACGGCAGAGACAACCACGGCGCGCTCGCTTCTCTGGAATCGGTGGCGAAAATTCCTTACGAATACGCCCGCGACGGAATTTCCAACACGTTCAGCGCGACGCCCGCCTCGCTCGGCTCTTCGGAAGAAGAAAGAGCGGAAAATCTCGCCGATATGATCGACGGCTACGTTCATTCCGGCGGATATCACCTCAACGTGAACGTATTCAACCGCGAAATGCTTCTGGACGCGCAGAAACATCCCGAAAAATATCCGCAACTCACCATCCGCGTGAGCGGTTACGCCGTGAACTTCAACAAACTCAGCAAAGAGCAACAGGACGAAGTTATTTCCCGCACCATTCACGACAGAATGTGATTTTCAGATATTATATACGCATAATGTATACATTATGTATGCATTATGTCATTATGCATGCGCCCCGCGGCTTGCTTTCGGCAAGCCGCGGGGCGTTTTGAATTCGCGCCGCTTCCGCGACGACAAGCCGCGGGCGTTCTGAATATTATAAAAGGACGCTCCGACGAACGTTGCGTAACAAATAATCGTTGCGTTACAAATAATTGTTACATAACAGATAGTCGGCTTTCAATCTCCGTAAACAAACAATTTGTCCTTGTTCTCTTTCGCGGCGGTTTTTGCCTTCGCGCCGGAGAGTTTTCCGGAAGATTCGCCGCACGAATCGTCAAAAAAATCGTCGGGCGAACCATCGGAAATTTCGTAATAAGGCACGATTTTCTTCAGACACACTCTGTTTTCTTTTTCCGTAGAGCGGAAAGTTATCTGCATAAGGGCGATTTTCTTCCTTAAGTCTCTCGAAAGCGTGAAATTCCCCTCGCGGATATCTATTGCCGATGACAGGTCAAAATCGAGATTAATCGACCTATCGGCGGGGATTTGGTAATTTCTCTGCTCTTTTCCGTCCGTTTGCGGAACGATGAAAAATTGTTTTCCGTCGCAGGTTCTGAAGTGAATCCCGACAAGCGTTATCGGTTTTTCCGCTCTTAGCGTAACGGATAACCCGTCGTATCTGTCGAGATAATGCGGTTGGTTCATCCTGAGAATCGTCGGGCATAGCCCCGCCATGCACGAAGCGTAAGGATCGTAAGGAATCGTCAAAACGACTTCGCCGTTCCCGAAAGATACCCGCGCGAGTTTACTGCCGAAAATTTCGCTCGCGCGGTAACACTCGCGGTAACCCGCGCCTCCGCCGAGATCGCCGAACGAGTTTTCGTACATTTTCTCGCGGGCGAAAAACGCGGGGTTGAATTCCTCGTAAAAAAGTTCGCCGAAATATTCGATTTTGTCTCGGTAAGGCAGAACGGGGAGAATAAGCCCGCTTTCCGTTTCCGCGGCGAGATTGCAAACGTCGTTATAAAGGAAAAATCCGTAAGTTAAACGCGCGGGCGAGGGAACAAACGGAGACGAAACGATAATCTCACGGTTGCCCGCGATTCCGGCGTCAGCCGCGACGAATTTCCCGTCCTTGCCGGCAAGCGCGAACCCGAACAGATCGCGGCCGTCCGAAGAAAAAATACGAACGCAGTCGCTCACGGTAACGAACGCTTTTCCGTCTTTATATTCTACGGAAGAAATTTCGGGGCAAAGCGTCGGCGCGTTTTCGACGAAATTCAGGCGGCAAAGATCCGCCGCGCGCTTCGCATGCTCTCGTTTTTCGACGAGATGAATGGGGTGATATATTTCCTTTCCGTCGGGTATAAGCCAGTTCTGCGACAAATCGAAAATCGGGCAACGGACAACGCCTTTTCTCGCTTTCTGAGCGACGGAATTCGCTTCGTTCACGAAGTTCACGCTGAATTCGTCATACCCTTCTATGCCGATATCCATAAGGAGAAAATTCGTTTCGCCGCGGAATAAGTCGCGGTATATGTCGATTAACTTAATCAAAAGCGACGAATACTCCGCGCAGGTCGGCGCACCCGTCCATGCGACGCTCTCGCCGAGATACCAGATAACGCCGCGAAAAGCAAGCCCCTTGAGCGGGCAGATTTTTTCATAATATAAAGATCCCGCTTCCGATTTTCCGTCGCAAACTCTGATTTCCGAGCGGAACGCGGGAGAGTTGCCGAAGCACTCGCGCGGAAGCCAGTGAGTGACGTTCGAGCCGCCCACGGCGACGTTGAAAACGCCGACCGGATAATCGCGGTTCTTCCGGTTGACAACGTTTGCGAGATAATCGCGGCTCTTCCGGTTGACAACGCCTGCGGGATAATCGCGGCTTTTCTGCATTTCGCCCGCGAACAAAAAGGAAAATCCCGCCGTTTCGAGCGAAGCGGCGGTATCGCGGGGCGTGTTCCACTTAACCTCCGCGAGCGGCTTTCCGTCCTCTTCCGAAAGCCCGAAAAACCCCGTTCCGTTATACGCGCTTTTCGTATTGGGAAGGTCCGCGAAACGAAAAGACGAATTTTTAAACTCTTCGGTCGCCTTGTCGCAATCGGCAAGATACTTCAGTTTCAGTTCGAGGTTCGATTGCCCCGCCCCGAGCCACACGTCGCCGAAAAGAACGTCGCTAACCGTTTTTTCTTGCACGCCGTTCACATAAAAAGTCAGGCTATAAGCCGATAAACCGCCTTTTATCGGCGGAATCGCAACGGAAAAATCCCCGTTTTCGTCGGCTTTGGCGAAAAAAGAACGGGCTTCTTTTCCGCAAGATTTTTCGCTAAGTTCTTCGCAGAATTTTTCGATAAGTTGTCCGCAAGATTTTTCGCTAAGTTCTTCGCAGGATTTTTCGCGAAGTTTCTCGCAGGATTTCTCGTTAAATTGCCCGCAAAGTTGTTCGCAAAGATCCGCCCTTATATCGGCAAACGGAGAGGTCTTCCCCGCTATCGAGAATTCGCTGTCCGCCTGAATGACGCACCCGTCCGTGAAATATCCGTTTATTTTAATCACTTTATTACGATATTTTCTCCGTATTTTATTTTCGTTTCGAAGTCGCTCAAAGCGGTTGCCTTTCTGCCGCCGAGCGCAACGTTTTCGGGCGCAACATTTTCGAACGTAATGTTTTCCAACGTGACGTTTTTTACTTTGTGGTCCTCGTCCGCCCCGCTTATCTCGATAGCCGGCAGATCGGGCGCGTTATAAACGCCTTAATTGTAAAGGTAACGTCCATATATAGAAAGGAAAAGTAAGGTAGTCGAAG
>CAVJNC010000007.1:20033-32912 GCA_963650905.1 Subdoligranulum sp. APC924/74 | reverse complement strand
ATTCCTCACCGGTTAACCTTTTTGGAACCACGCGACTATCGCGTGGTTTTCGTTTACACAATAATCCGCGCGCCGCATATCGCGGTCGCGCCGTCGATAAAGAGCGGTTCGAAGCCGCACTCGGCGAACTTATCTTCGTTCCGCCCCGAATGCGAGCCTGAATACAAAAGTTCTTCGCGTTTTTCGTTCCCGAACGACGACAAAGTGAAACGTTCGTTTTCGTCGAGGAATTTTTTCGTGTAACGCGAATCGCGAACGTAAACCGTGGCGACGGGAATGCCGTTGAATCCGCTCTCTTTTCCGTCCGACCAGAGCGAGCCGAATTGCGCCCACGAAACCGTCATCGAGTTGAAACCGTTTTCGTTCCCCGCGGTTAAGGCTAACCAGTTTTTCGCCGTCATGGTATAAATATTTTCTTTCAGATCCTGAAATTTTATTTCTTTGTAACCGTTCATAAAACGCCTCCTAATTTAATGTTACGTCCTTGAGCCGCTCGTATTTGTTCAACGCCGCCGCGCGAAGAGCGGAAAGATCTTCCGCCTGCGAAAAAGCGTCGTCGCACAGTTTTTTCGCCGAGAAAATCACCGACGGCGGATAAACGAGGTCGCCCAGATCGCTTAAAAATTTTCCGCTCTGCCGCGTTCCCATAAAATCCCCGCTGCCGCGCATTTCGAAGTCCTTTTCCGCGATTTTGAACCCGTCGGACGAAGAACACAGAACTTTGAGCCTTTCGAGCGACTTTTCGTCGTCCGAGCGAGTGAACAGGAAGCAATAACTCTTGTCCGCCCCTCTGCCGACGCGCCCCCTCAACTGATGCAGTTGGGAAAGCCCGAATCTTTCGGCGTTGTAGACGACCATAACGGTCGCGTCCGGAACGTCGATACCGACTTCGACCACCGTCGTGGAAACGAGCAGATCGCTCTGTTTTTGCTTGAATTCCGCCATAATCCGCGTTTTTTCCGCGTCCTTCATTTTGCCGTGCAGAAGCGAAACGCGCACGCCCGCGAGTTTCGAAGAGAGTTCCTCGAAAAGTTCGTTAACGCTCATAAGAGTTCCCTCTTCGTCCTCTTCTATCTTCGGGCAGACGCAGAAAACCTGTTTTCCGTTTTTAACCGCGTCGCGGATGAAGCCGAGCATACCCTCGTATTTCCGTTCGGGAACGATAAACGTGGAAACGGGCTGACGGCTCTTGGGTTTATCCTTGATTTCGGTTATGTCCAGATCGCCGTAAAAAATAAGCGAAACCGTCCTCGGAATGGGCGTCGCGCTCATAACGAGAACGTCGGGGATAACTCCTTTCGCCACGAGCGCGCTCCTCTGCCCCACGCCGAAACGGTGTTGTTCGTCGCACACGCACATCGAAAGATTGAAAAATTCCACGTCGTCCTGAATCACGGCGTGCGTTCCGACAACGATTTTCGCCTCGCCCGACCTGATCGCCGCTTTGATCCGTTTCTTCTCGGCGGCTTTAATCGAACCGCTCAGAAAAACCGCGTTATAATCGGGGAAAAGCCTTGAAATAATCTTATAATTCTGCTCGGCGAGGATTTCCGTAGGCGCGAGCATAACCGCCTGATAACCGCTTTTTACGGCGAAAAATATAGCGCACAGCGCGACGGCGGTTTTTCCGCTGCCCACGTCGCCCTGCAAAAGCCTGTTCATCGAACGCGGACTCGTCAGGTCGGCGTAAATTTCGTTCACGGCGTGTTTCTGCCCGTCGGTGAATTCGAATCCGAACCTTCCCGTGAATTCACGTAAATCGCCCGCCGAGCAGGAATACTGATTTATTCTCACCTGTTGACGGTCGCCCTTGATGAAGCGGAACGCCGAGACGAGCATGAAATATTCTTCGAGCGCGATTCGTTCCGCCGCGAGTTTCTGAGTTTCCGCGTCCGCGGGCGCGTGAACGTCGATATAAGCCGTTTTAAGATTCCCGAGGTCGTATTTTTTTATCAGTCTCTGCGGAATTACGCTCTGTATGTCCAGTCCGAAAATCGCGCTTTTTATCGAATCTCGCAGAACTTTCTGCGTCAGATTACCCTTTGCGGTGTAAACGGGGACGATGCCTTTGAGGCGCACGTTGTTATCGAGCGGCTCGAACGACGGATTGATGATCGAAACGCCGCCGAAATCGCTCTTCACGCGCCCGTAAAAAAGGTATTCCTCGCCCGCTTTGAGATGGCTCATAACGTAAGGCTGATTGAACCACACCGCGGTGAAACCGCGCATGCCTTGCTCCACGGCGACGCGAACGCATTTGATTTTCCGCGCCGAGGTAAACATTTTAGGCGCGGTCATGAGTTTGCCGCAGGTGAGAACGATATCGTTGTCGTAACATTTTTCGAGCGGCGTTACCTTCCTTAAGTCGAGATAATTCCGCGGAAAATGCCTGATAAGGTCTTCGGGCGTGAAAATATTGAGTTTTTCGAGGTCTTTAACGCGTTTGTCGCTTATGCCTCTTATATCCGTAAGTTCCAAAATCCATTCTCCTCGGAGCGATGCCGGACAAAAACAAAACGAACGTTCGTCTTACATACCGGCAAAGAACAAAAAAGGCTTTCAACGCGGAAAGCCTTAAATAATCTACGTTTATGAATTTCATTCGTCATCACTATTCGAGCGAAACTATATAATAGTAAATCGGTTGACCGCCGTAAAAAAGTTCCACGTCGAGTTCGGGGTATCTCTCGGCGAGAGTCGCCTGAAGCGCGTTCGCTTCATCTTCGGTAACGTCGCTGCCGTAATACAGATTGACGAGACTGTGCGCGTTGTAACGAAGTTTTTCGATAAGATCTCCCGTGACTTTTGAAAGGTCTTTCCCCTTCGCAAGTATTTTTTTGTTGTCAAGAGCGATAATATCGCCCTTCGTGAGCGAGAATCCGTCCACCTTCGCGTTTCTTACGGCGTAAGTAACCATACCGGAAGACACGTTGTCGATGGCGTGAATCATCTCGAGAAAGTTCTCGTCGGCGGTCGCTTCCGGATTCATTGCAAGCGCGGCGGAAATGCCCTGCGGTATGCTCTTTGTGGGAACGACGTAAACTTTTTTGCCCTCCACGAGGGATTTGGATTGTTCCGCGGCGAGAATTATGTTTTTATTGTTTGGTAAAACGAAAATATTTTCAGCGTTGATTTTGATGATCGCGTCGGCGATATCCTGCGCGGACGGGTTCATCGTCTGTCCGCCTTCGATAACTCTGTCAACGTTTATGTCCTTGAAAATGGCGGCTATGCCTTCGCCCGAACAGATTGAAAGCATTCCGATTTCTTTCTTTTCCGCTTCGTACTTCTTGATGAGTTCTCTGTTTTCCTCGAGCATGTTCTCGATTTTAACCTTGTCGATTTCGCCGAGTTGAAGGGCTTTGGACAACGCCTGACCGGGATTGTTCGTGTGGACGTGAACTTTGACGAATTCGAGGTCGCCTATAACGAGAACGCAATCGCCTATCGTCATAAGATATTCTTTGAGTTTGTCGATATCGGCGAGCGTCGTTTTCTTTTTTAAGTTGATGATGAAAAATTCCGTGCAATAACCGAATTCGATGGTGCCTAAATTGAGAATATCGGCGTGTTCCATCGAACTGTCGACCTTAACTTCGGGTTCTTCGACGGGCGCGCCCTCGATTTCCTCCCCGATGAGGCCTTTATACATTCCTCTTAAAATAGTCAGAAGCCCCATTCCGCCGGAATCGACCACTCCCGCTTTTTTAAGAACGGGAAGAAGCGTGGGCGTTAAATTAACCGCCTCTTCGCCCTTCGTCATTATCTCCTGAAAGAACGTTTCGAAATCTTTGGTTTTGCCGCAGATTGACGAAGCGTGTTCGGATATCATTCTGCAAACGGTGAGAATAGTCCCTTCCTTAGGCTTGGAAACCGCGCTGTAAGCGATGTCCGTCGCACTCTTTAAACCCTTTGCGAAAGTCTTTGTGTCGACTTCATTGTAATCTTTGAGAACGGAGCATATTCCTCTGAAAATCTGCGACGTTATAACGC
This sequence comes from Subdoligranulum sp. APC924/74, assembly GCA_963650905.1. Taxonomy (GTDB): domain Bacteria; phylum Bacillota; class Clostridia; order Christensenellales; family Borkfalkiaceae; genus UBA10281. The sequence continues at coordinate 28,919 of CAVJNC010000007.1, read as the reverse complement.
CCGAATTTCCTCTCGCCCCGCGAAGCGCGCCTCGCGACACGCTGTCCGCCAAATCGGATAAATTATTGCTTTTGCACGCCTTCAGTTCCTTAACCGCCGACTGCATCGTCAAACTCATATTCGTTCCCGTATCGCCGTCCGGCACGGGGAAAACGTTAAGACTGTCTATATAATCTCTCGAACAATCGAGAAGTCTGGACGCAGACGTAACCATCTTGGCAAACGTCGCGCCCTTTATCGTTTTTTGCATTTAATTCAATTCCTCCGAAAACAAGAAAAGCAGAACGTAAACGTCAACCCGGTCGTCAGAGTTTCACGCCGAGAATGTTGACGTTGACCGTGTCCACGATCATACCCGTAAATTGTTCCACTTTGTATTTAACGGCTTTTTTAAGCGATTCCGCGACGGCGGAAATCGAAACGCCGAACTTAATAATCACAAATACGTCTATATAAATTCTGTCGCCGGAGGTAGTTACTTTAACACCCTTGCCACCCGACTCTCTCCTAAGGAGTTGAGAAACGCTGTCCATAAGCGTTCTCGAAACCATCTCGACAATCCCGTAACATTCAAGGGCGGCGTGAGCCGCGACCTTGGCAATCGCCTCGTCGGATATTGAAATTTTTCCGTAAGTATTTGACGTAGTTACCGGCATAACAAACTCCTTTATGTTTCCATTATACTATATATGCATTTTTTTTTCAAGGATTTTTCGGTCGTTTTTCGATATTTGACGGGTTTTTATCTTTTTTTTGAATAATCGTCGTTATTTTGTTGCTTTTTATTTTTTATTGTGATATAGTATCTATGCTTAATTTTTAAACAATTCTCATTTGGAGGTGCAGTATGTCGAGAGTTTGCAGCGTTTGCGGAAAAGCGAAATTATCCGGCAATAAAGTCAGCCACAGTAACCGTAAGACACCGCGTTCTTACAATGCAAACGTTCAGAAAGTCAGAGTTGTAAACGACGGCGTCGTTACTTCTGAATACGTTTGCGCTCGTTGCCTTAAGAGCAATAAAGTTGAAAGAGCGTAATTGAATTTGCTTGACTTGGCGGCGTCCTTTAAGGGCGCCGTTTTGTTTAGGCTTTGCAATGCCTATTATTTATTATGATTATAAAAGAAATTTGTCCCGAAGATATAGCGCAATGCGCGGAAATCTATAATTATTACGTTTTAAACACTCGGATAACCCTCGAAGAGGAAGCCGTTTCAGTAAGCGAATTTTCTGCCCGCGCGGAAAGAATAACGAAAAAATATCCGTATATCGTCGCGAAAGAGGGCGAAAAGGTTATCGGCTACGCTTATCTCGACGCATTTAACCCTCGAAGCGCGTATAAAATAACCGCCGATTTATCGATTTATACCGATAAAGACCGCACGCATGAGGGAATAGGCAAAAAACTGCTCGACGAACTCTGCGCGCGGGCGAAAGCGATGAAAATCGAAAAAATCGTTTCGCTCATCACCTCGGAGAACGCAGGCTCGCTCGGATTCCACCTCAAAAACGGATTTACCGAGCAAGGCAGGCTCGCGGACGTCGCTTTTAAACTCGGCAGATATTGCGACCTTGTTTTTATGGAGAAATCGCTTTTATGACTTGTAAAAAACACTATATCTATAAAAAATATTACGCAACGCCCGACGAGTTCGACGATATGGTCATGATTTCGGACGGAGAAAAACTCACGGGACTTCTCTTCACGGGTTCGAAAGATATGCAGAAATTTTCCCTGCCGGAAAACGAAACTTCTCTGCCCGTTTTTGACGAAACCAAAGAATGGCTCGACGAATATTTCGGCGGCGAAATTCCTTCTTTCACGCCCGATTTCTGCGTGTCCGCGCTTTCGCCTTTTCAAAAAAGAGTTTCCGAAATAATGCGGGAAATTCCTTACGGTAAGGCTATTACTTACGGCGAGATTGCGGCGGAAATAGCAAAAGAACGCGGCATAAAAAGAATGTCCGCCCAGGCGGTGGGCGGCGCGGTCGGCGCGAACCCGATTTGTATAATCATTCCCTGCCACAGAGTGCTTGGCGCGAACGGAGCGATAACGGGTTACGGCGGCGGAATAAAGAACAAAGAAAGCCTTTTGAATCTCGAAAAAATCCCGTTCAAAAACTGAATTTCGTATCGGTTCGCCTCGCTTTTCATAAAAAAGACCTGCAAAACAGGTCTTTTCGTTTGTCCGGACATATTGTCCGAGAATATTGTCCGCGATTATTTTTTACGATTATTCTTCGAGAATATTGTCCGCGATTATTTTTTACGATTATTCTTCGAGAATATTATCCGCGATGTTTTTCGCGATTATTCTTCGCCGTTCCGACGCGAAATGTAAATCAATCTTTTCTGTCGATAATCGAGATATCGAGTTCCACGCCGAGTTTGCCGTCGTTGCCCTTTTCGACGGTGATTTTTCCCGTCGCTTCGTCCTTGACGACCTTTCTGAACTTTCCGCCCGTGATAAGTCCGCAGATATCGAAACTGTATTTATCTTTGTTTTCGAGATAAGGTTTAAGATCCGCGACGCTCGCCTGATCGACGAAACCTATGTGATGCAACGCCTTCATATCCCAGTCGTAAACGTAAACTTTGACCTTTTCGCCTTCGGGAACGAGACCTACGCGTTTGAACTCCTGTTCCGCGTATTCGTAAACGACGTCGTTTTCGTATTCCTCTTTTATCTCGCTCATTTTAAGACCGTCGTATTTATCGATATATCCGAGTTTAACGCCCTGCTTGATTTCTTCGTCGAGAATGTTCTTGATCTTTATGCCTTCTTCGTTGTTTTTGTCCGTTCCGGTAACCGCCGCCGAACAATTGAAGATGATTTCGTTAGGTCTGTAAATGAGTTTTCTGCCGCGCTTTACGCAGATTTTCGAAAGTACGTCGTCCTGATTCGCGGGAACGGTGAGTTTAAACGCCTCTTTTTCGGCTTTTTCCGCCGGCTTATCGGCTTCTTCCGCTTCCTCGGTCTCTTCAACCTCTTCGGGTTCTTCGACTTCTTCCTCCTCTTCGGCTTGCGCGCTCAAAGCCCTCGCCTCTTCTTCCGTTCCGTCGAGGCTTCCTTCTTCGTCGAGAATCTCTTCCGATTCTTCCTCGCTCGCTTCGAGCGGAACTTCTTCGGCCTCTTCGGTCGCTTCTTCCGCGGTTTCCGCCTCTTCGGCTTCCGCTTCCGAAACGGCTTCTTCAACGTCCTCTTCCTCGGATTCGTCTACGGCTTTTTCCTCTTCGTCGAAAACCACTTCGTCGGGAGTGATCGTAACGGTGTCTTCGACCACTTTCTCTTCGGGTTCTTCGGCGGGTTCTTCTTCGACTTCTTCCGCGGTCTCTTCCGCCGGTTCGGTTTCTTCCGTTACGGTTTCTTCCGCGACCTCGGCTTCCGCTTTTTCCTCTGCCGCTTTGGCTTCGGATTCGGCTTCGGCGACGGAGTTTTCAACGTCCGCGGCAACGTCTGCGCAGACGGGTTCCGTTTTTTCCTCGAGAGTAACTCTTTCGGGAGTTATGACGAGGGTTTCTTCTACTATTGTCTCTTCCGCGTCGCCCTTAACGTTTTTCACGTAAGGGTTGCGCTTTATTCTTACTGTGCCGATATTACGTTTTTTGATTCTGCGCATACATTTTCTCCGTTCAACGCCGCGTGAATTTGAAGAATGCGACGTTTTGTTATTAAAGTATAAATTATCGACTTCGCTATGTCAATCGATTTTTGATAAAATCAAAATGATTTCACAATTGTTTTTTTATCGTTTTTCGCCACGGAACGACGAAAAAAACGCATTAAACGAGGAAATTTTCCGCCCGAACGGAATTTCGTCAGATTACACCGAATATTTTTCCTGCTGAACTTTTATCAGTTCTTCGTCCGAGAAATAATCGATTTTCATGGCGGATTTGACCTCCGCGAGAGTGACCGCCGCCGCCCGTTCGGCTTTTTCGCTGCCGCGGCGAAGAATTTCGTAAACGGCGGGGATATCCTTTTCGTAAACCTTTCTTCTTTCTCTTATCGGCCCGAGGACGGACTGGAGAACCTCGTTGAGGAATCTCTTGACCTTCATATCCCCCAAGCCGCCTCTCGTATAATGAGCCTTCAATTCGTCGAGATTCGCGTAGTCGGGCAAAAACGCCTTGAAATGCTCGTCCGTAACGAAAGCGTCGAGATAAGTGAACACCGCGTTGCCCTCGAGTTTTCCCGGGTCGGTGATTTTGATATGGTCGGGGTCGGTGTACATACTCATAACCTTCGCTTTCACGTCGTCAGGCGTGTCCGCAAGATAAATACAGTTGCCGAGCGATTTACTCATCTTCGCTTTTCCGTCCGTCCCCGGCAGACGAAGGCAAGCCTTTCTCTTCGGCAGAACGGCTTCCGGCTCAACGAGAGTTTCGCCGTAAACGGAATTGAATTTGCGCACGATTTCCTTCGTTTGCTCAATCATCGGAAGTTGGTCCTCTCCCACAGGCACGGTCGTCGCTTTGAAAGCGGTTATGTCCGCCGCCTGACTTATGGGATAAGTGAAAAATCCGACGGGAATGCTCGTTTCGAAATTGCGCATCTGAATTTCGCTTTTAACGGTGGGGTTTCTCTGCAAACGCGAAACGGTGACGAGATTCATATAGTAAAACGAAAGTTCGCAAAGTTCGGGAACCTGCGACTGAATGAACATATTTATCTTGTCCGGCGAAAGCCCGCAGGAGAGATAATCGAGAGCGACCTCGATGATGTTCTGCCTGACTTTTTCGGGATTTTCGGCGTTGTCGGTCAGAGCCTGCGCGTCGGCTATCATAACGTACATATCGTCGTAGCCGCCCTCGTTCTGAACTCTCACTCTCTCCGAGAGCGAGCCGACGTAATGCCCCACGTGAAGTCTGCCCGTCGGGCGATCGCCCGTTAAAATAATCTTTTTCATATTCGTCCACCTTCGATTGTTTATCCGTTTGTTTTTTCGTTGCCCCGAACCGGCGACAATAATGCCGATGTCCGCGATCCGCCCTTATAATTCTTCCGATATCTCGACGATTTTTCTCAGCCTGTGATTAAGGCAACTCTTAGAAATATTCAGGATTTCCGCCAGTTCCGACAAGGTGCTTTTATTGTTTTTCAGCCTTGCTTCGGCGGTCTGCTTCAATGCGGGCGGCAGGGAGTTAAGCCCCTTCGTTTCGCTTATTCTGTTGATCGCGCGGATCTGCTTCACCGACGCGTCCATCTGTTTGAGCATGTTCGACATTTCGCAGTTTATCTTTCTGTTCATGTCGTTGTTCATATCTTTTTCCACGGCAATCTCCGAAAGGTCGAGAACGGCTTTCGACGCGCCCATTATAGCCATAAGGTCGGAAATTTCGTCTATCGTTTTGAAGTAAACGACGTAAGTTTCCTTTCTGTCCGTAAGCCGCGGCATAAGGTACGCCTCGGAAAGGACTTCGCATAAATCTGTCGCCGTCTGATAGTTGGCGAATACGAACTCGAGATGATAGCCAGTGGTGCTTGTCCTTTCGGCGTTGGGAACGGTCACGCTCCCCGAGCCTAAAAACAAACCTCTCAGATACGCGCCCCTCGCGTTGTCCGTAACCTGCTTTTCGTCTATGCCGAGTTTCAACGCTATCCCCTCGTCGTCCCTTTCGATTATGCCGAGGTCGAGAAGAATTTCCGCGCTCTTGCCGCCGAGAACTTTAAGCGTGATTTTTCCGCGTTTGACCGAAGTTATCGTCTGCGGCTCGAAATTATAAAGCGAGCGGATAATCGAAACGAAAAAGTCCTTTTCCGCCTCTCCCGCGGGGGTGAGTTCGAAGCCGACCGAGCCGCCCTCCGAACATATCGCGCCGCTCGAACGGACGTAAGCGGAAAGGCAAGCCCTTTTCTCCGCGGCGTTTTTAAATTTTACGTTCAACAGTTCCGATTTCAGTTTTTCGGAGAAATTGTGTTTAGACATTTTATCTTCTTTGTCGCGTCTCTGACGCTTTTGCGGCGTTAAGTCCTTTAACCGATTCCGTGTTCCTTTTTGTAACGGGCGAAACGCAGTTCGGGGATTCTGCCGTCGATATTCATTATCCTGTCGAAGGGGAAATCCACTCTTTTCGCCGTTTCGAGGAACAGTTTGTTGTCGCCGATTCTGTCCACCGAGTGAGCGTCGCTGTCAACGACGAACTTAACGCCCGTTTCGATGACTTTGCGCCACTGCTCGTCCGACAGATGAGTTTTCTTTGTGTTTATTTCGATATACGTGCCGTAATCCGCGGCGACCTTAGCGACCTCCACTGGATCGCAAAAACAAAGATAACCCACGTGAGTTATAACGTCTATGGGGTTGTTTTTTATCGCGTTGACGTAACAATTCGTGTTGAATCCGATAAGCCTGTCCGACGGCTCCTTGTGAAAAACGCTGTCGAAAATATTCGCCCACAAAAGCCAGGCGAGATCCTTGAAACTCTTGTAATAAATAAAACGATGCACGCCGGCGAGAATGACGTCGAGTTTCTCGTAATCGGACGGTTTCACGTCGATCGTGCCTTCCTCTCCGCGAAGGTTGGATTCTATCCCTAAAAGGACGTCCACTCCGTACCGCTCCGAAGCGGCGGCGCACTCCGCGCGCATTTTGTCCAGATATTTGCGGCGCATGCCGAAAGCCGGATGCGAAAAACCGTGATCGGTTATCGCTATGCCTTTAAGCCCTTTTTCATTCGCGCTCGCCGCGTTTTCGAAAATACTCCCCTTGCCGTGACTGTACGTCGTGTGAGTGTGCAGATCGTAGCATATTTTCAGTTGTTCTTCATTGTCGATCATTGAATGTGCCTATGTATTCGAGTTCCTCGGAAAGATCGACGCCGATCCGTTCCTTCACTTCTTTTTTTATCCTGTTTATGAGTCCGGCGATATCCGCGCTCGTAGCGTTTTTATCCGCGACGATAAAGTTCGCGTGTTTTTCGGAAACGCGAGCCCCGCCGGAAGCAAGACCTTTCAGCCCCGCCTGTTCTATTATTTTCCCCGCAAAACAACCGTCGTTTTTAAAAACGGAGCCGCACGATCTTCCGCGGGGGTTCTTCCTCGCGCGGAGTTTCAGAAATTTGTCGATTTTCTCCTGCGATTCGTCGAATTCGACGTTTTCAAGATTGAAACAAGCCGAAACGATGAGTTCCTTTCTCTCTTTGAAAACGCTGTTTCTGTAATCGAAACCGCAGTCCTTCCGAGGATAAATTCCCTCCGCCGTGACGACGTAAGAAACGTAATCGCCGACGTTTTTGCCGAAGCAACCCGCATTCTGCGCGATCGCCCCGCCCACCGTCGCCGGAATTCCGCTTAAAAACTCAAGCCCGCCGAGCGAAGAATATAACGCCGCCCCGATAAGGTCTTTGAGGCGTTCTCCCGCGCCCGCGACGATCGTTTTTCCGCCGACGGATAAACCTCTGAAACCGCAGGAATAAATAACCGCGCCCGAAAACCCCTCGTCCGAAACGAGAACGTTCGAACCCGCGCCCAGATAAACGTGCGGCACGGCAGCCTCCCGAAGAAGCCGGACGAGTTCTTTCGCCTGCTTAGCCGTTTCGGGGAAAAACGCGCCGTCCGCGTTGCCGCCCGTTCCGTAAGTGGTTTTAAGCCCCGCCGGATAGTCCGGTTCGAAGCGGACTCCGCACCGCGCGGATATTTCTTTCATCAAAGCGCAATATGACATTTCGCAACTCCTATATTACTATATTTCTTTTATTATTTCAAGCGTTTTAAGCCGCTTTTGACGTTTTCGGAAATTTTAACGTCCGATTCGTTGTTTTTCAGTTCCGACTGAACGGAACGGATTATCTCTCCGCTTAAAAAAATACTGCCCGTAAACTCGTTTCTGAAAAAATCGTAACCGAAAAACGCGTCGTCGCCTGCGATTCCGTTCGAGTTTCCGCCCGAGTTTCCGTCCGTTTTATCGTTTGCTTTACCGCCCGAGTTTCCGCTCGCGTTTTCGTTCGTTTTATCGTTCGTGCTTCCGCTCGCGTTTTCGTTCGCTTTGCCGTCCGTCCGCATCATTCCGATTTTTCCGAGTTTTTTCTGAACTTCCTCGCCCAGAAGCCGTTCGACAGCCTTAACGCAGAACGAGAATTTTTCGTCGGATTTCGTCGTTATCGCGATATATTGCGCGAGGTCGCAAAACCCGTGCAACGGAACGGCGGAAAACCCCACCCCGCGTTTTTCGAGACGTTTCAGATCCCTCTGCGTTCCGAGCAGAACGACGTTTTTTTCTCCGAGAAACCGGACGTAAGCGTCGTAAGGCGGATAATACTCCGCGGATTTCGCCGTTACCCCCGCCATTTTCAAAGCGAGCGCGGGCAACGTGTTTTCCCCTTGCGAAACGATGACTTTTTCAAGTGTTTTTTCTTCATCGGCTTCGTTAAGCCCCTCTATAAGTCTATTATCGTCGGTTTTTGCAATCAAATAATAACCGCCGAAACACCATGGCGCGGCGTAATGTTTCCCGCCCTTTTCGCTCCCCGCAAACGAAACGAAAGACAATTCCCGCGCGAATTTTGCCGCCGTTTCGCAGCCCGCGCCGAACGAAACGAGGTCGGGCAGTTCGCCTTTTAAAATCGCCGCGTTCATGCTTTCCTTCGTGTGGGTTTTGACGAGAACTATAATCCCGTCGTCGCGCATTTCCGCAAGCGCGGAACTTAAAAAATCCGCCCTCGAACCGATTCCGCCCTCGAACGAATCGACGTGCCAGAGCGTCAACGCCGCCGCGTATTCGCTCGGAGCGACGGGGGCTTCCGTTTTTCCCGACGTTGCGGGATACGCCGCGAAAAGCGTTAAAATCATTGCCGCCGCGCACGTCGAAAACGCGACGATTCTTTCGATGATTTTCATAAGAAGTTCCGTTCTTTATCCTGCTTTATTATATGTCGCGATTTTCCGA
>CAVJNC010000007.1:0-20023 GCA_963650905.1 Subdoligranulum sp. APC924/74 | reverse complement strand
ATTTTCCGAAATAAAATAACGACGCGAAAAAAGAAGTAAAAAGAGGCATAAAAAAAGAAATATAATTAAGGCGTTAAAAAACTCCGGAAAGACTTTTAAGTCACTCCGGAGCGGTTAAAATTTATGTTAAATAAACGGTTTTGTTAAGTTGTTTTTAAGGCGATTGCCGCCCGAGCGGAATTTTATCCGACGATTTTGTTTTCGGCAAGAACGCTCAGGTAATAAATCGGTATCGCCGACCAACCGTGACACAGACTTCCCGCGCCGCCGAAATCTTCCGCCCCGAGTTCTGTTTCCCAGAACGTCGTCGCGCCTTCGGCGAGCATTTTTCCGTATTTTTTCTTTATATCGTCGATAACGTAACTTTTATATTTATCCCCGAAAAGCAGAAGCGCGTCGTACTTAAAAGCGTTCATCGAAAGCGTAACGGGGATCATTCCGTCGCCGCGGACAATCGCTTCCGCCGTTTTTTCGTCGCCGACGCCCGCAAGCACCGCAAGCGAATTGCCTAAAACGGACGTCTTTCCGGACAGATTGCTGAGCCTGAAAGCGTTCTTTTCGGGAACGTAAAACGCTTTGCGAACGGCATCTTTCATCTCGTCCGTTTTCACGTTTTTGCCGGTGAGTTCGCTATAGATTTCCGCCGCGTAAATAAACATACAGTTAAGCGACAAATCGTAAACTTTCGGCAGATATTCGCGCGGGGTTTCGCTTAACTGATCGTCGTTCGCGCTGTCTTCCGCCCATTCGTAAAAATTCCAATAAGGCGCAGGAAGTTGGGCTATAAGCCGATTATCGTCGATTTTAGACAAGAACACGCTCATGATTTTATCGAGCGTTCCGCCAATTTCGTCAAGCAACGTTTTGTCGCCCGTGTGCCTGACGTATTCATACGCCTGCATGATATACGCGAGCGAAAAGAAAGGAATGGGATAATCTACGCCCGCGGGAAAACAGAGGCTCAGAAGCCCGTCCGCCCTCAGTCCTTTGCTCATCAGAACGAGATTTTCGCGTTGATAAATCGTCTTTTTATAAGCGTAATAATTGCAAAGCATCTGATTGCGACTGTCCATCGCGTAAAGAGCCTGCTCCCTCCACGGGCAATCCTCGTAATGCTCGTGCATGCAACACTTTACGGTGTAAACGGAAACGTCGTAAATCTTCTGCAAAAGCGGATCGGCGAATTTTCTGCGGATTTCCTCCGCAGGGTAATAAACCTCCCGAATTCCGATATATCCGAAATCGATCGGGTTTTCGGTCGCCACGAAAAGATATCTGCCGGCTATCCTGCGGAAAGTGTTGACGTAACGGTTTTCGCCTTTTTTCGCAACGTATTCGACGCTGAAATCTCTGTCGCCGAGAATTCTCGGCACGCTCCCGTCCGCCGAAAGCCTTTCGCCGTAAGAAACGGTTATTTTCTGCTCGGTTTCGCTTCCGAACCGGAAAGTCGGAAAACCTACCGTTTCCTTTTTGAAATCGACGAGATAACCGCCTTTCGTTTTTATAACCTCGGCTTTCGCGCCGCGCGTTTTCATCCGGCAGATTCCGCGTTCTCTTTTGCGAGCCTCGCCGAGGCCGTGTTCCTCGCTCGGCTTGAATTCGCCGCGCTTTTCGGCGGCGTTATATAAAAAACTGAATCCGAGTTGCCGCGTGATTATCTTCGCGTAGCCGTTGAGATAACGCGAATTGATTCTCGCGCCGATCGTTTTATCGCTCTTCAGAAGAGTTTCGCCGTCGCAGACGATATCGAAAAGCAGATACGCGTCCGCGTTGACGTAAGTCTGACTGTCGACGCCGTAATGCCACACGGTCGCGGCGAAAACGTTTTTACCGTCGCGGCAAAATCCGGTTACGTCGATTTCGTCGTAATTTCTGTAGTGCGGATAGTCGGCGCACTGCGCGAATCCGACCGTTTTGCCGTTAACGTAAGCGGTATAATTACTGTCGCAGGAAATTCTGAGAAGAACTTTCTTTCCCCTCTTCTTCCCGTTCTTCTTTTCCTTCTTCTTTTCCGCCACGGAGAAACACCCTTTGAAATCGACGTAAGTATCGACGGCTTTAACGTCGCCGAGCCAGATTTTTTTCCCTTTCAGAATATTCATAATCTTCTTAAAATCGCTCTCGCTATGCGTTCGTGTCCGTTTTTATTCGGGTGAAGTCTGTCGGTTTCGCCGTCGTGAAAATAAAGTTCCGCGTTTTTGTCGGCGAGAGGAAACAACCCCGACTCCCGATATAAATCGATAAGTTCGACCGCCCATATATCCGCCGCGCGGCGAACCGTTTCCACGTATTTTTCAAAATATTCGCCTATCGAATTCGCGTAAAGTTCGTTCTGCTGAACGTTCGCAAGCCCGAAATATGCGTAAGCCCTGTGCAACGGCGTTAAAACGATCAGTCTTTTATCGGCGTAACGCTCGGTGACGTAAGCGAAGAACTTGTTCAACCTGCCGCAAAAGGTTTCGCCGTCGAAAACGAACTCGCGTTTTTTGCGGATTGCGTAGGCGTTCGGCGCGCCGACGGAATTTGTCGAAACGACTACGGTCTCCGTTTTTTCTGTGAAAAATTCGCCCAAAGGAACCCCGCCGTTAAAATCGTTCGTTCCGATAAGCACGCACAGAATATCGAAATCGTCGCCCGCGTCCGCTTCGAGCGATTTAATCTCGTCAAAAAGCATATCGGACTGCGCGCCGTCTATCCCGTAGCCGCGAGTTTCCGCGCCCGTTAAATCCGAAATAATATCGAAATATCTCCTCGTTGTTCCCGCGCCGAAAGTTATCGAATCGCCCAGAAAACAAATTTTGTCCTTTTCCGTAATCATTTTTTTCACTCTCCTTGCAAAATTTCGTTGAGTTTTTCCGTTGATTTTCGCGCCGATGAATCGTCATACTCCGCGTTAATCAACCTATAGGCGACCTTATCGCCGTTTATCTCGAGAAGCCCGAACCTCGCCTTATTCTTCTCCAAAAAGTTCCCGAGCGTGCCGAAATTGAGATAATACCTGCCGTCCGAAAAGTCCAGCGAGCCGGTATGCTCATGCCCGAACAGAAAAATATCGCCCGTCTGATCGTCGAAAAGCCTACGCAAATCTTCGTCCGACGGAAGGTATTTCATGTCTTTGAATCTGCCTTTCGGCGTCATCGGATAATGAAACGCCGTGACGGAAAACGCGCCGTCCGAAAAGCGCAACGTCATCGGGAGTTCCTTTAAGAACCTACGCGAAGCGGAACTTAACGCTTTTTGTTGCCAACGGAAATTTTTCAGTCGCGGATCGCTCCGGGAAAAATTCGTCAGATCCATCGTGACGAAAATATCGTGATTGCCCTTGACGCAGACAACGTCCTTCCGCCCGCGCAGAAGAGAAACGGTTTCTTCGGGATAAAACCCGTTCCCGACGATATCGCCGAGGCAGATTATTTTATCCGGACGCAATTCGTCGATCTTTTTCAAAGCGGCTTCGAGCGCGAAAACGTTCGAATGGACGTCCGTTATAACAGCGTATTTCATAGGCAGATTATAGCATTTCGGACAAATCGTGTCAATATAATACGGCAGGCTCGGAAATATTGTATAAAATTAAAGTTTTTTGGCAAAAATCAGAACGGCAAACGCCTGAAAAAAACGAAAAAAGGAGTTAATTGTTATGAATCCGTTTAAAGAAAAAGCAAAGAAACCCGAAGAATATCTCTCTTCGATCGAAAAACTTTACCCGAAGCAGTACGATAAAAACGAGACGAGTCCGTACACGAAAACGAGAATCATTCTCGCGTGCGGCGCGGAATACGAAGCCAACTGGCACTCGCATCAGATGCTGCGTCACACGGACGATATCGACCTGAAAAGAAAAATTTCGCTCGTCCGTTTTCTTGAAAAACAACAGCAACAGTTCCTCGCGCAGTTGAAGCCCGCCGACGAATCCGTTCTCGAAACGACTATCGCTTACGAGCAACTCGCCGTGGACCTGACCGCAGGAATGGCTAAGCGCGAAAAGAATTTCAACGTTAAAAAAGCGTTGGATTTCGCCCTTCTGGAAGATTTCGACCACTTGTACAGATACGCCGACCTTCTCGACGCGGATTACGGAATTCACGCCGAAAAACTCGTGGGGAAATACACCGAGATTATGCCCGGCCGCCCGACCGTCGCGCATCACCGCCACCCCTACGACAACGTTAAGGACTGCATTTCCGCAAAGAAAAACGACATTCAGACCGTTCTCAACACGATGATCATAACCGCCGCGGAACAACAGACGATGAATTTTTATATGAACGCGGGCGCGCATTATAAAACCGAGGGCGGCAAACGACTTTATGAAGAAATCTGCCTCGTGGAGGAAGAACACGTAACTCAATACGGCTCGCTCATCGATCCGAACTGCGATCCGTTCGAATGTACGCTTATGCACGAATATACCGAATGTTACGTTTACTGGTCGAATTATATGACGGAAACGGACGAGCGAATGAAAAAAATCTGGGAATATCAGTTCGAAAACGAACTTTCGCACCTGCACGCCGCCGCGGGGTTGTTGAAAAAATACGACAAAAAGGACTATACGGACGTCATTCCCAAACCCGAATTTCCCGCGCCGCTCGAACTGAAAGAAAACGTGGATTACGTCCGCTCGATACTCTCTTCAACCGTTCAATACACGGGAAAACTTGCCGATTATCGACCTATAGACGCACTTCCCGAAGACGACAGGTATTTTGTTTACAACGCGAATTTCAATTCCCCGATAAAGGAAAACCCCTCGCACAAGGTTATTACGGACTATATCGAAAAGCACGGAAAGGACTATCGTTTTCAGGTTTCCGAGCATCCGATTCCCGCACTTTCCGCGCGCGATACGGACAACGTGGAAGTCGGAATATCGCCGTCCGCGGTAAAGCCGAAAAAATCGGACGGATTCAGACAACTTAAATAACGATCCGAAGTCATTCGGAATAACGGAAAAGTCGCGGCGGAAGTCGCGGCTTTTGACCGCAAAAAAACGAAAAAAGAAAATTAGATGTAAAAGCCGCAATTTTCGTTTGTTAAGGTTGATTTTTGTCGCGAAAAGTGTTATCATGATTAAAAAGAACATCGAGGAGGCTCGAACGATGAAAGTTATTTTACTTGCAGACGTGAAAGGGACGGGCAAAAAAAACGACGTTGTCGAAGTGAGCGACGGTTACGCGAGAAACTGTCTTTTAAAAAAGAAACTGGCGATCGAGGCTACGAGTACGGAAATGAACGCCGTAAAAAATAAACTCAAAGCCGAAGAATTCCATAAGGCGGAAGAAATTAAAAAATGGAAAGAACTCGCCGCCGAAATCAAGGATTCCGAAGTTAAATGCAGCGTTAAATGCGGAGAAAACGGAAAGATTTTCGGCAGCGTTACGTCGAAGGAGATTGCGGAAAGACTCGCCGAAGCAGGTCACGAAATCGACAAAAAGAAGATCGTTCTGAAAGAACCGATCAAAACGCCCGGGGTTTATACCGTGGAAATAAAATTCCTGCCTGACGTTTCGACGAAAATCAAAGTCAACGTCGCGGCGGAATAATCCCGAATTGCAATCGGGATACCGACACAGATTCAACTTCTGCTCTTAATCCGCGCAAATCGGTTTATCGCCGAAAAAACATCCGGAAAAAATATTCGGCAAAAATATTCGACAAAAATATTCGGCGACGATGAACGTGAATTTTTAAAATTATAATACGCCCCGCGGTTGCCTGTGGCAACCGCGGGGCATAACTTTTTAAAGATTAATCTCTGATACCGGTAACGTCGGTTACGGGCAGACTGAAAGCAATGCCCTGCCCGGGGGTTTCTAGCCCGACTTTTTTATAAAGAGCGCGCAAAACGTCGTCCTTGATTTCCTTTTTGACGACGATCATAACGATCTCTTTTTCGGGCTGAACGGTGATGTTGAACAACTTTTCCGCCTCGGGAGCCGCCGTTCCTCTCGCATTGATAACCGTTCCGCCGCCCGCGCCGAATTCGCGCGCCGCGTCCATAACCGCATCCGAAAAGCCGCTGTTTATGATACATAAAATTACTTCGTGTTTATATTCAGTCATTTTCGTCACCTCACCTGATTACTTAAAAATCCGTAAATCGCAACGCCGATTACGCTCGTAAGCGGCACGGAATACGCGATTCCGCCTCCGCCGCGAACGGTATCGAACTTGTCCTGCAACGCCTCGAGAATTTCTTTTTTTCTGTCCTCTCTCGCGACGCCGATAAGCACCGCCTTTTCCGCGTAAGCCGTTCCCGAAAACTTGCCGTTATCCGTTTTTTCCGTACCGTGCGCGCCGACCGCCGTCTGCATATTGATTTCGAACGATTGCATGAAATCCATATAAAAATCGGCTTTGTTTCTGTTCACCACGGTGACGATCATAACGAGATTCGCAGGCGCTTTCGGTATTCTGCTCTCTTGTTTCTGACTTATTTCGGATTGTATTTCCGACACTTTGTTTTTTAATTTATCTTTCATATTCCGCCCCGCTTTTACACGTCGAATTTAACGATATATTCGTCGTCGTAACTTAAAATCCGCTTCATCGCTATGCGTTTTCTGATCTTCTTTTGTATCACGGCTTTGAAACCGAGAAGTTGGATGGTGATAAGCGGAGTCATCGCTACCATGGCTACGATTCCGAACGCGTCGGTTAAAACTTTCGACGCTCCCGACAACGTGTAGCACGCGCCGATCGCCAGAGGAAGAATGAAACTCGACGTTAAAGGTCCGCTCGCGACGCCGCCGGAGTCGAACGCGATTGCCGTGTAAATCCCGGGAACGAAGAACGAAAGCCCTATCGAAATGAGATACCCGGGGACGAGATAATACAACACGTTGAATCCGTAAACAATTCTGAGCATCGAAAGCCCGATGGAGATTCCCACGCCGAGACAAAGCGCGATAAGCATCGAACGTTTCGTTATTCCGCCCGAAGTGATTTCGTCGACCTGTTTCGTGAGAACGTGAACCGCAGGTTCCGCCATAACCACGAGCGCGCCGAGAATAAACCCTGCGATTACAAGAATATAACTGTCGCCCGCGGCAAGTTCGCAACCTATTTTATATCCTATCGGCATAAAGCCTATCTGCGCCGCCGTGAGGAAAATCAAAAGACCTATGAACGTGTAAATAACGCCGCCGCCGATTATTCTGAGTTTCTTGAACGGCAGTCTGAGAAAAATCAGATCCAGAACGATGAAGAACCCGACGATAAGCCCGAGCGCGATTCCCACTTCTTTCGATACCGATAAAAGCGCGGATAACAGCGCGCCGAGGAAATCGTCGGCTATCGAATAATCGGGAATTTCGTAAACCATGTTGCCTTTGGAGAATATGCCGAGAATCATCACGGCGAGCATAGGCCCTATGGAACACAACGCGACCAGACCGAAACTGTTTTCGCTCGACTTCTTGCCGCCGAGAGTACCCGCGATACCGACGCCGAGAGCCATTATGAACGGAACGGTTATCGGTCCCGTCGTAACGCCGCCCGAATCGAACGCGAGAGCGAGAAACTCTTCGTTTCCGATAACGAGCAACGAACCGAAAGCGAAAAGACACATATAGAAGAAAATGAGAATGTGAGAAAGCGGAGTTCCTTTAATCATTCTCACGACCGCGATAACAAGGAAAAGCCCCACGCCCACGCCGACCGTAACGGTAAGCAGAACGGGATCTATCTTATCTTTAACCTGAGTCGCGAGGACGGTCAGATCCGGTTCGGCGACGGTGATGAAAACGCCCATCACGAAACATACCGCAATCAGAATCTCTATTTTTTTGGACTTGGTAAGCCCCGCGCCGATATGATCGCCCATAGGCGTCATGGCAATGTCCGCGCCGAGGTTGAAAAACGCCATACCTATGATAAGCATAACCGCCGAAACGATGAAAACGACGATTTCCTTCGTCGTGAGGCTTATCAGCGGCGTAAAATTCAACACCGTTACGAGAAGAGCCACCGGCAACACCGAAACGAGCGATTCTTTAAGTTTTTCGAAAAAGACCTTGAACAAACTATTTCTCCTTATTTTCTCAGGTATTGCATTCTGCGTAATTTTAGCATATTTTTGCGAAAAAATCAACAGTATCTATTTTTTAAAACTGAAAAAAATAAAAAAATTTGGTGAAAAAGAAAATTTCGTGTCGTAAAGATTTTCGTCGGGTTTTATACGCGTCGGACGAAAAGCCTTCGAAGAACGGGCTTCTTTTCCGGTTTTCCCCCGCGAATATATATGTATATACGCGAATATATATGTATATATCTGAACGTATATATCTGAATGTATATATCTGAATGTATATATCTGATTTTTCCCAAAGTATATATCCGACTTTCACCGCAAGTATATGTATCCGATTTTCCGCAAGTATATACCACCGCAATATATATAATTACCTTGCAAAAGCCCGCCTATAAGCCGATTATCGCGATATTATCCGACTCATCGCAATATTATCCGATTCATCGCGTTTTTCGTATGCCAGACAAGAATAAAAGAACAAGCCGAGGGAATTCCTCGGCTTGCGCATACGTTCGTTTTTTAATTATTGTTGATTTCTGCCGCAGCAGTTTTTGAATTTCAATCCGCTTCCGCAAGGACACGGATCGTTTCTGCCGACGGTTTTCGCTTTGACGATCGGCTCGTTCGAGGTAGCGTCGCGGCTTCCGCCGTTTTCGACGAGATCTTTCTTTTCTTCTTTCTGCGGAACTTTTCTTATTTCCGATTTGAGAAGCAACGCCACTACTTCTTCCTGAATGCTCGCGGTCATTTCCTCGAACATTTCGAGACCTTCCTTTTTATACGCTATGACGGGATCTTCGTTCGCGTAACCTCTGAGCGAAATTCCGCGTTTCAGTCTGTCCATGGCGTCGATATGATCTATCCACTTATTGTCGACGACTTTAAGGAAGATGAACCTTTCGAATTCGTTATAATCGATTCCTTCTTCTCTGTACCCTTCGATTTTCGCTTCGTAACACTCGATGACTTTATTTATGATCTGCGAAACGAGATAATCGTAATCCCAGTTTTCGAGCATTTCGCGGGTGACGTAAGCGGCGTCCTTAGGCAACGCTCTGTCCTCCAGAGCCTTGTTGAGTTTTTCTTCGTCCCACGTCGAAGGCGACTGATTCTTGTTCGCGTTCTGCGTGATTATCTGCGTCACGAAATCGGGAATGAGTTTCAGAACGTCCTGATGAACGTCCTCGCCCTTCAATACCTTCATTCTTTCGCCGTACATAACCGACCTCTGAATGTTCATTACGTCGTCGTACTGAATGATATGCTTTCTTATGCCGAAGTTTCTGCCCTCGATCATTCTCTGCGCGTTCTCTATAGAACGGGAGAGCATTTTGGACTGAAGCGGCGTGTCCTCTTCCACTTTGAAGGTGTTATATATCGCTTTGAGTCTTTCTCCGCCGAAACGCTTCGCGAGATCGTCCTCGAGAGAGATGAAGAACAACGAACACCCCGGATCTCCCTGACGACCGCTTCGGCCGCGCAACTGGTTGTCGATACGTCTGGATTCGTGTCTTTCCGTTCCGAGAATGAACAATCCGCCGAGCGCGATGACTTCTTCTTTCTCTTTGTCCGTTTCCTTTTTGAAATCCTCGTAAAGGTCGTTATATCTCTGTCTTACTTCCTTTACTTCGTCGGAAACGTCCTGAACGTAAGAGGTGGCGAGTTCGATAAGATCGTCCGTCACGCCCTCTTTCACGAGAGCCTGCTTGGCGAGATATTCCGGGTTGCCGCCGAGAAGAATATCCGTTCCGCGCCCCGCCATGTTCGTGGCGATCGTAACCGCGCCTTTCTTGCCCGCCTGAGCGATGATTTCCGCTTCTTTTTTATGGTTCTTCGCGTTAAGAATGTTGTGTTTGACTTTGTTTTTCAGAAGCCATCTCGAAATCTCTTCCGATTTTTCGACCGTCACCGTACCGACGAGGACGGGTTGTCCTTTTTCGTGGCACTCGATTATGGTGTTGACGATAGCCTTGATTTTACCCTTTTCGGTGGAGTAAATAACGTCGGGCATATCGATTCTCTGCACGGGTTTGTTCGTGGGAATTTCGAGAACGTCGAGACCGTAAATGGTTCTGAATTCTTCCTCTTCCGTCTTCGCCGTACCCGTCATACCCGAAAGTTTGTGATACAGACGGAAATAGTTCTGGAAAGTTATCGTCGCGTAGGTTTTGTTTTCGTTGCGGATCGTAACGTTTTCCTTCGCTTCGATTGCCTGATGCAGACCTTCGGAATATCTTCTTCCTATCATCAGACGACCGGTGAATTCGTCGACGATTATGATTTCGCCGTCCGAAACGAGGTAGTCGGAATCTCTTTTGAAAATGAAGTGCGCCTTCAACGCCTGCTGAATGTGGTGGTTGAGGTCGCCGTTTTCGATATCGGCAAGGTTCTCGATGCCGAAGAAACTTTCGGCTTTTCTCGCGCCCTGCTCCGTTATCTGAACGGATTTGTCTTCGAGGTCGATGACGTAATCTTCGTCCGCTTTGAGCGTTTTGACGAAACGGTTACATTCTACGTAAAGGTCGGACGACTTCTCGCCTCTGCCCGAAATGATGAGGGGCGTTCTCGCTTCGTCGATAAGAATTGAGTCCACCTCGTCGACGATGGCGAAATTAAGTTCCCTCTGAACCATGTCCGAAAGCCTTACTTTGAGGTTGTCTCTCAGATAGTCGAAGCCGAACTCGTTGTTCGTGCCGTAAGTTATGTCGCAGTTATAAGCGGCGCGCTTCTGGTCGTCCGTCATGTCGTGAACGTTCACGCCGACGGTAAGCCCCAGGAATCTGTAAACCTTGCCCATCCATTCCGCGTCACGTTTCGCGAGGTAATCGTTGACCGTGACGATATGCACGCCCTTTTCGCCGAGCGCGTTGAGATAAGCGGGAAGGGTTGCCATAAGGGTTTTACCTTCGCCCGTTTTCAACTCCGCGACTCTGCCCTGATGAACGCAGATACCGCCCATAAGTTGAACTTTATAGTGGCGCATATGCAAAACTCTGTACGCAGCCTCTCTCACGACCGCGAACGCGTCGTACATAATCTGATCGAGCGTTTCGCCGTTTTTAAGACGACCTTTCAGAACGTCGGTCTGATTCTTCAATTCGGCGTCCGTCATCCCCTCGTATTTCGGCGCAAGCGCGAGAATTTTATCCGCCTGCGAGTCGATTTTTTTCAGACTCCTTCTGGAATCGCTGCTAAGAATGTAACTTATAAGTCCCATATTACTCTTATATTTCTCCTAACTCTCCGCTCCCGCGCAACGACTTCCGCCGCTCGCGGACAACCCGCGGTTAACTGCTATCCCGATTATTTTACTATATTCGGGATAATTTTACAATATATTTGAAAGGGATTTCGTCAAAAACCCTCTATTTTTCATATTTTTACCACATTTTTTACCGATATCCGCGCGTTCGTTCCGGTCGGATTAAAACGCTTAAAATCGCAACTTTTGATGAAAACACGGCTATAAGCCGATTAACCGACCGTTTTGTCTTCAATCGCCGCATTTTCCGCACCGGACGGTGAATTATCCGCGAATTCTTGTTCCGAGGGGGGAATTATCCGCGAATTTTTGCTCCGACGAGGAATTATCGTCCGTAAAATTCTGCTCCGACGGAGATTTGTTGACTTTACGGCTCTTTTCGTCCCGCAGAAAATCGGTTCTTCTTTCAACCGAAGCGTAAGTCAACGCGAACACCTCCGACGCGCCCGCGTTTTTCAGCGCGGCGGCAAGCATGTCCGCCGTGGTGCCTGTCGTGGAAACGTCGTCGACGATGACGATTCTTTTGCCTCTGACGAGCGACTTTTCTTTAATACCGAAACTTCCGTCGAGGTTTTTACGCCTTTCCCCGTAAGTTTTGCCGACCTGAGATTCGGTCTCTTTCCTCTTCATGGTTACGTCGAGAAAAGGCGCGCCGGAGAGTTCCGCCACCTTTTCCGCGATGAGTTTGCTCTGGTTGTAACCTCTCGCCTTTGCCCTCTTTTCGCTCATCGGCACGCAGACGATTCCGTCGGCGTAGGTCACGGACGAAACGAAAAGTTTATAGATTTCCTTCGCGAATTCCTCGGCGAGATATTTCGCTCCGCCGTATTTCAGTTTCTGAACGAGAATCGCGGTGACTTCTCCGTAAAGATAAACGCTTCGCGCCTTATCGAAAAAAGTGAGCCTGTTTTTGCAACGGTCGCAATAAGCCGCGGGCAAAGGCGTTTTCACTCCGCAATGCTCGCAGATATATCCGTCGTTCCGCTCCGTGTTTCCGAGGCAGTCTTCGCATAAAATTCCGCCCGTGAAACTCTCCCTTCCGCAACACGAACAGGTAAGATTTCTCGGCAGAAATATATTCTTCAGAATTTCTATCGCTTTGTTCATTTTTCTTCGGTAAAAAGCCGTTTTCAACCGGAACGCAACCGGAAAAGCAGAAACGGACTATGAGCCGCAGACGATTGCGTCCGGATTCGGTCGCCTATGCCGAGGTTATCTATGCCGGAAGTCGTTTACGCCGGAGACCGCTTGTGCCGGATGTTTCCTAT
Source organism: Subdoligranulum sp. APC924/74 (assembly GCA_963650905.1). Lineage (GTDB taxonomy): Bacteria > Bacillota > Clostridia > Christensenellales > Borkfalkiaceae > UBA10281. The sequence goes on along the minus strand of CAVJNC010000007.1, from coordinate 7,458 downwards.
GCCGGACGAGAGGGATTCGGCTCCCGCTCGGCCGACGAAACGAAAAAAATCAATCGGGATATCCGTCGGGGTTTTTCGTCTGCCAGTTCAAAGCGTCTCTGCTCATATCGTCGAGCGTTTTTTCGGCTTTGAATCCGATGAGTTTATACGCAAGCGACGGATCGGCGTAACATTCGGGAATATCGCCCGGTCTTCTCGGATCGATGACGTAAGGAATGTCTTTGCCGATGGCCTTGGAAAACGCTTTTATCATCTCGAGAACGCTGTAGCCTTTGCCCGTGCCGAGATTGACGATGAAAAGCCCGGGATTTTTGAAGAGTTTATCGACGGCAAGCACGTGACCTTTTGCAAGGTCCACAACGTGAATGTAATCTCTCACGCCCGTGCCGTCCCTCGTGGGATAATCGTTGCCGAAAACGTGAACTTCTTTGAGTTTGCCCACGGCAACCTTGGTGATATAAGGGCAAAGATTGTTCGGAATTCCGTTCGGATCTTCGCCGATAAGCCCCGACGGATGCGCGCCGATGGGATTGAAATAACGAAGAATCGCTATGTTGAATTCGGGATCGGCTTTCGCAAGGTCTTTTAAAATGTATTCGATGAAAAGTTTTGTCGAACCGTAAGGATTGGTCGTCGAAAGGGGAAAATCCTCGGTTATGGGAACGGTATGCGGGTTTCCGTAAACCGTCGCGGAGGACGAAAATACGAGATTTTTGCAGTTGAATTCCCTCATAACGTCGATAAGCGCGAGCATTCCGCCTATGTTGTTTTCGTAATATTCCACGGGTTTTTGAACCGATTCGCCCACGGCTTTATACCCTGCGAAGTTTATGACGGCGGAAATATCGTTTTCTTTGAAAATTTTACGCATCGCGTCCTTATCGCAGACATCCGCTTTATAAAATTTCACGCTCCTGCCGACGATTTTTTCGACTCTTCTCACCGCTTCTTCCTTACTGTTGTAAAGATTATCCGCGATGACCACGTCGTAACCGTTTTCAATGAGTTCTATAGTGGTGTGGGAACCTATATATCCCGCGCCGCCGGCAACCAGAATAGTTTTCATTTTTATATCTCCTTTTCTCTGTTTTTAGCCGTTAATCGGCTTATAGAGGTATTTTTAAAGATTGTTGTCCGCCTGACGACGGCAATTCGAGCCGCGGCAGGACGACATTATTTGATAACTCTCTCTTCGAGATAAGTATCGTAATCGACCGGTCTGTCGTAAACCTTTCCGCCGTCGATTTCGATGATACGATTGCAGACGGTGTTCATAAGTTCGCGGTCCTGACTGGTCATAAGAAGGCAACCTTTGAAGTTTTCGAGTCCGTCGTTCAGAGAGGTTATCGATTCGAGATCGAGGTGGTTGGTGGGTTCGTCGAGAATCATAAAGTTTCCGCCCTCGAGCATCATCTTCGCGAGCATACATCTGACTCTCTCGCCGCCGGATATGACCGACGCTTTCTTCTGCGATTCCTCGCCCGAGAAAAGCATTCTGCCGAGCCAGCCTCTCACGAATTCCTCGTAATGGTCGTAAGAAAATCTCGAAAGCCATTCCACGAGATTTAGGTCGCACCCGACGAAATAACTGTCGTTGTTCTGCGGCAGATAGGTGGGAATTATCGTTTTTCCCCATTTGAAATAGCCGCTCGTAGCCGATTCGTTGCCAGTTAAAATATCGTAAAGCATCGTTATCGCCTTACTGTTTTTGCCGACGATACCGATTTTTTCGTCGCGGTTGACCGTGAACGAAAGGTTCTCGAAATACCCCTCTTTGGTAAGATTTTCGACGAAAAGAATATCGTTTCCGATCTCTCTGTCGTATTTGAAATTGATATAAGGATATTTCCTCGAAGAGACTTTTATGTCGTTTATCGTGAGATTTTCGAGTTCTTTCTTTCTCGCCGTGGCTTGTTTGGACTTGGAAGCGTTCGCCGAGAACCTCGCGATGAATTCTTTCAGTTCCTTGGCGCGTTGCTCCGCCTTTTTGTTCTGCTCTCTCTGTTGCCTTGCGATGAGTTGGCTCGTTTTATACCAGAAATCGTAGTTTCCGAAATAAACGTTGATCTTTCCGAAATCCACGTCGCAGATATAGGTGCAGACCTTGTTGAGGAAATACCTGTTGTGCGACACTATAATAATAGTATTCTCGAAATCGATAAGAAAGTTCTCGAGCCACTCCGTGGTTTTTATGTCGAGGTTGTTCGTCGGCTCGTCGAGAATAAGCACGTCCGGATTGCCGAACAAAGCCTGCGCGAGAAGAATTTTGACTTTCTCCTTGCCGTCGAGTTCACCCATGAGCGAATAAAAATGTTCGGCGGGAATTTCGAGCGCGTTAAGAAGTTTTTCCGCGTCGCTTTCCGCGTCCCATCCGCCGAGTTCGGCGAATTCCGTTTCGAGTTCGCCCGCTTTGATTCCGTCCTCGTCGGTGAAGTCCTCTTTGGCGTATAACGCGTCCTTTTCGTCCATGACCTCCACGAGTCTTTTATGCCCGAGCATAACCGTTCTTAAAACGGTTTCGTCGTTATATGCGTTCTGATCCTGTTTCAGAACGGACATACGCTCGTTTTTATCGAGTGTAACCTCTCCTTTCTGCGTGTCGAGTTCGCCCGAAAGAATTTTCAAAAAAGTGGATTTGCCCGCGCCGTTCGCGCCGATAATTCCGTAACAGTTCCCTTTGGTGAACTTTATGTTCACGTCCTCAAATAACTTCCTGCTGCCGAATTGCAGACTTACTCCGCTTACCTGTAACATTTATCTCCTTTAACCTTTATGATATTGTCCGAGGCTTTCTATGATATCGCCTACGGTTTTTAGTATTGCCCGCGATTTTCAGTATTACCCGCGGCTTTTCGTGTTTTTACGCTTTCTTTAATATCTTTTTGCGTTGTTGCGTTTTCTTTAATATAATTATGGGGTTGCCGTTAAGACAACCCCGCGCGATAGTCTGTTGAATTATTTCTCCGTCGTACTTTCGGTTTCGGCGTCCTCTTCGGACACGACGCCGATCCTCGTTCCGATTTTCACCTTATCTTCGTCTTTCTTCTTGTCGTAAGAATAATAATCGCTTTCGGCGTAATCGTCGCCTTTTTCTTCTTTAACAGCCTTAACGCCGTTTGCGATTTCTTCCATATCGATCGCGTAAACGTAAGAATTGTAGTCGGAATCGGAATAAACGCAAAGGAAGAAATATTTGCCGTTTGCGTTGACGACTTCGGGGGTATACCAGGACGTCGTGAGCGAAAGGGTGTTTATTCTCAGAGCCTCAGCCTCTTCTCCTTTCAGAAGAGCGGTGAGACTGACTTTATAATAATTTCCGTCGGAATTCGTGTAGTAAAGATAATCGACGTCGCCCTCTTTCGAGATGAATTTAAGCGTCGCGGTTTTCAACGCCTCCTCGTCGGAAACGGCGATAACGCCGAAGTCTGATCCGGAAGTTTTGTCCGCCGCTTTCTTGTAATCGAATTTGACGAGACCGAGCGAAGAATCGACGTAAAGCGTTACGAGGTTTTCGCCTTCGTTATAGAACAGGACGGTATCCGCGAAAGCGGCGGTCGTCTTTGTCGTCGAGTACGTAAGGATTTCCGCCTTTTCGTCCGCATCGGCAAGAGCCTTGTATATAACCGAACCGACAACCGTGTTAAGAGTCGTTTCGGAGTAATAAAGTTTGCCGTCCTTATGTCTTAAAAGATCGAACGTAAGACCGATAAGTTCGCCAGTGACGGTTTCGTCGTCGACGGTACCCACGCCGGAAACGACCTTTTTCTCGGTCGCTTTTCCGCCATCGAGAGATACTTTATAAATATCGTAATAACTTTCGGCGGTGGCGTTTTCGTCGTCCTGCCAACGTTTGACGTCGATGGGATTATAGGTGTAATAAATGCAGGCGGCGGCGTTGTCCTCGTCGAACATAACTTCCTTTACCGTTCCTCTCTTCGCTTCGTTGCCCTTGTCGGCGTAAGTCGTGCTTTCGGTGTTGAAAACCTCTTTGCCGGCTATAGCGTCGTAAACGTAAAGATTCGTGCTGTAAACGGCGAGATAAACGCTGTCTCCCGAAGCGATGAATCTGAACGTCGCGTCGTGCGAGAAATCTTTATCCGCGATCTTCGAAGAAGTTTCGGAAGCGTCGAGTTTCGTTCTGAAGAAAAGAAGTTGATCGTTCTTGGTTTCGCCCTTCGTGTTGTTCTCGGTGGACGGGACGGCGTAATAAACGTATTCTCCGCTGATATAGAAGCCCGCGGTTTTATCGTCCGAAACGATGAGTTTGGAAACGACCGTTTCGTAAGCGGCGTCGTCCGCCGCGAGTTTGTCCTTTTTGACTCTCATCAACGCGCCCTTGGTGACTTTTCCCGTCTTATAGGTCGTGGTGTAACTTTCGACGCCGTTGATAAAATATACGTAATCGTTCGTGGAAGCAACGAATCCGCCTTTCATATCGGTTCCCTTGTCTCCGTTTGCGAGTGTATTGCCCGAACAAGCGGTAAAGCCTAAAGCCATACATAAAATCGCTATCAAGCAAACAATTTTTTTGCCCATAAATTTTCTCCTTTGCCGTTAAGGCTTGTTGCCGTTCCGAACGTTACGGAACGAAGCCTCCGGCATATCTTTGTTTAGTGAAGCATAAGATATCGTGAGCGACCGCGCGGCCGCCGCCGTCTACGCTCGTATACGCTTTCTAATTATATACTATTTTTGCCAAATAATCAAATATTTATCGGACATTTTTTTATAGAAAATTAAAAAAAGGAGTGAGAAAATGGAAAAAATAGGTCTTTTCGATCTCATCGACAAAATCACGACGCCGTCCTCGGGCGGAAAAACGTTCGACAATCCCCCAAAACCCCGACCGGCAAAGCCGCAAAACCGCGAAAACGAAAGCGAAAGTCTGCGCGATCCCGATTTCGGCGCGCAACCGCAATATATGATGAACGCGAAGATGCAGGCGTTCATGCAGCGGCACGAAAGTCTCAAAGCGGACGTTCCCGCCACACGGAAAAGGAACAGGACAACGAAAAAAAAGGAAGAAAAACACGATTGAAGCGTTTTCTTCCGGCGTAAATAAAGCGTTTCTTCCGGCGTAAATTCTTTTTTTCGGGTTGTTTCGACTTTCGGTTTTCCGCAACCGGTTTCAATCTTGTTTCACGGCGTAAAACAAGCCGCAATGACAATACCCTTCGAACGAAGGGTCTTTTAACTGCGCGCGGAATTCCTCGCACATACATTTATATTCGGGGCGTTTCCCCACGCGGCAGGGGCAGTAACCGCCTTTGGCGACAAGCCCTTGTGCGACCGTTTTCACAACTTCTTTGTCCTCGTTAAGCATTATTCTCACAGGCAATATCTCCTTATCGTTTCGCCCACCCCGCCGTGGTCGTTATCCGCGTCGGTAACGGCGCCGGCGATCGCTTTCAACTCTTCTCTGCCGTTTTTCATCGCGACGCCGAGCCCCGCGGCTTTAAGCATGGGCGCGTCGTTGAGTTCGTCGCCGACCGCAACGCATTCTTCGGGTTTTATCCCCCAGATATCAGCGAGGGCTTTAACGGCAAGCCCTTTGTCGCAACCTTTCGGCATAAAATCGAGCATTCCTTTGTAAGACTCGGCGATTTCGCACTCTTCGCCGAAAATTTCCAGCGATTTTTTCAGCGACGTCGCTATTTGGTCGGGATAACCCGCGAGCATAACTTTCGGCGTGACGATTTTATCGTTTTTCACGAACTCTTTAAGGTCGCCGACGGCGTTCACTTTCACTTTGCAGGTGTCGGCGTAAAAAGCGGAAAACTCCGTGGCTTCTTCCGTGAACACCTCTTCGTCGCGATAGACGAAAGAAAGCAATCCCGCCTCGTGAGCGAATTGAATTATTTTAAGCGCGAGTTCCGTCCGAACCCCCGCAGAAAACAACGTTTTTTTGTTTGCGTTATCCCACACTTCGCAACCGTTATATGCGGCTATAAGTTGATTAAACGGGAAATTTTTAAGCATAATGATTGCCGAAGCCGTCATTCTTCCCGTGCATAAAGCGAACTTCCCGCCGCCTGCGACGAACTCGCCTATCGCCTCGGTATTTTCTTTCGGAATCCGTCCGTCGGACGAAAAAAGCGTTCCGTCGAAGTCGCTTATCAAAGCCTTATATTTCATTTTTCATCCTCTTCGCGACGCACAGTATAATCGCGACCGCGGCGACAGAGAAAGAAATTATCGCCCCGATCCGATCCGAACCGCTCGTTAAAAGCGCGACGGCGCAGGAAAACGCCGCCGAAAACATCGCCGCCGAATAAGCGCAGACGGTTTTCCCTTTCTTTTTCGCGAGGGAGCAAATTCCGCCGATCAGACCGAACGCCTGAACGGAGAAATAAACCGCCGCCGCGGCAACAGTTCCGTAAAGAGAAGCCCCGTCTCCCGCCGAACCCTTAACCTGTCCGTCGAGCAGAAAGGCAAGGAAAACTCCGCCGCAGATCGCGACGTAACCGAGCATATCCGCGCCCGTTTTCACTTTTTTTCTCAGACAGAATCTGAGAACGAATATAACGACCGACAAAACGAACGAAAACGCAGGGAAAAACGCGATCATTATCGGCTCGACGACGGCGTAAACCGCTCCAGAACAGAGCGAGAACACGAACGCCGCGACGCCCGCGCCGTCTATAAACGACGACGGAACGGCCTTAACCGCCGCAACGACCGTAAACGCCGACGAAACCGCGGCGAAAACCGCGAACAAAGAAACGAACCGCTCGCTTATAACGTTTTCGGTAAGTCCCGATAAAACGCACGCCGCGAACAACGCCGAAACGACGAGCGCGATCGATATCGCCGACCACACGAGATGCTTTGTGAAAACTTCCGCCGAATAGCGGCCGAGTTCCGACTTTTTTCTCTTTTTAAGTTCTTCTTTGAACGAATCGTCCTCCGGTCTGAATTCGCCTTCGGGTTTGGTCTTGTCGTAATCCCAGACGATTATGCGCGGTTTTGACGTTATTCTGCCCGCCTGATTTTTCTCGCCCGCGCAGACGCATTCCTTAACGGCGCAACGTTTCGACTTATCGCGCGTGACGACCGCGCCGACTATTTTCGATTCGCCGAAAATTCCGCCCGCTTCGCCGTATCCCAAAAGGAAACTCTTGTCGCCGAAAACGTGCTTATAGGCGCGCTCCGTTCTCTTCAGAAAATCGGCGTCCGGCGATTTCGCGTAGCACTCCCGAAGCCCTTCGGAAATTTCGCCGCGCAAAGCCTTCGCCTCGATTTTGCACTTCTCCACCGACTTTTCGATCTCGGATATTTTGGCGTTCAGTTGGTAAATATAGATATCGTACTCGTTGTTTCTGATCTTTCCGTTTTTCTTGCGATAAACGGCGACCTCCTCCGACAGTTTGCTCTTCTCGGAGGTTTTCCGTCGGATGAAATCGCTTATAAAATCGAGCCTTTTTATTTTTTTGACCGTTAACGTAAACAATTCTCCGA
>CAVJNC010000006.1:0-33171 GCA_963650905.1 Subdoligranulum sp. APC924/74 | reverse complement strand
CGAACAGTTCGCCGAACGCTTCGAAGTATTTTTCGTGAGTAAGTTCGATGAAACACTCGGTGGCGGCTTTGTTCATCGTGTCGGCATAAGTGTACCCGTTATAGAAACTGTCGGGTTGCATATAGTCGAAATAAAAGGCAAAAACCCGTTCGTTTTCCTTTTTTTCGCCCGGCGAGGCGATTTTGCGATAACTCTTCGCCGCTTCGCCGCAGAATTCCACCGCAAAAAGCCCGAGAAAATTTTCGGGCTTTTCAAAATTTACGTCGTTATCGGATTTTTCGGGATTTTCGGCGGTTTCGGCATTGTCGCTTTCGCGCGCGACGTTGCCGCTCGCAACTTCGACGTAAGTCATATATTTCGCGCGGAATTCCTTTGTTTCGGTTACGTAACCGCCGCAGGTTCCGCTCGGCCAGCGGTCTTCGTCGTAAAGATACGCTTCCAGCCCGTGTTCGGCGAGTTTTTCGGCGGCATGGCGAACGAGTTTCAACCACTTTTCGCCCATATATTCCGTTTTAAGCCCCGTGCGGGAGTGAATGAACGCCCCGCCGAAACCCATTTTTTTAAGGCACTCGATTTGGAAATCGATTTCTTTTTCCTCGATTTCGCCGTTCCACGCCCAGAACGGTTTTCCGCGCAGTTCGCTCGTCGGATTTTTCAATATTTCATAGTCGATTTTCATAAGCCGATTATACACTTTTTCTCGTCAGTTTGCAACTCTTCGCGATTATTTCGACTTCCTTCGGCGCGGTTATTTCAACTTCCGTTTCGCCGCCCGCATTTCTTACGCGGATTTCCGCTTTGCCGTAAGGCGTGGGAATACTCCCGTCGGCAAACTCCAACCCGCAGAGCGACGGCTCGACGGTTATCTTTTTCCCGCCGTCCGAAACGTATAAGCCGAGAACGGTTTCGGTTAAAAACGCGATCGGTCCGCAACTCCAGCCGTGGCAGAGCGAATGACGGAAACCCGCGTAACAGAACTTTCCGTAGTCGCCGTGAATATCTTTCTGCCCGTCTTCCGGCGGTTCGTCGATTCTTCCGCTGCCCTTTATCCAATCGACGTCGAAATCCTCCCAGAAAGAGGTCGCGCCCTTGTCGAGCATTCCGCCGTAATATTCTTTGAGCATTTTCACGGCGGTTTCCGCGCCGCAACACTCCTTCGCGGCGGTCAGAATATAATAACTCATAAACGTGGACAACCCTTTCGCGCCGCCCGCGGAAAGTTTTTCAGAAGCGGTTTTTTCGTCCTCGTTGCCGGCGAGATAATTCATCGCCACGGCTTGTTTCGCCTCGGGTTCGGCTCGGCTCGCCGACGAGAGTTTTCTCACGATTTCCCTCGCCGCGAAGTCGTCTCTCCCGAAAGTTTTTAAAAGTTCGCCGCCCTTTTTCGCCGCTATTTTCAAAAGCGCGTTGCAACCGATAACCGCGTCCGCGGTACCGTTCGTGGGCCAGTCGAGGAAATAATTCGGGAAGTCAGTCTCGCCGTTTTCGCTTGTGAGTTTGTTGGTGTTCTCAATCAATTTTTCGAGATAATCGATATATAGCCCAACTTTTTCTTCATTTCCCGTGAAGCGATAATAATCGTAAAGCACCAGAATCCACCAGAACGAATAAGCGGTATGTCCGTTCATCCAGTCCGTCGGCGGGGTTTCTTCCGTGCCGAAATCTATGCAGTTAAGAACGTTGTCCGTCTCTGCCGTAGTATATAAAACTCCGAGCGTTTCCGGATGCAGATCGCCTATCCACACGAGCCTGTCGCGCTTGATTCCGTCCCAGATCATTCCGCCTTGCAGACACAAAAGCAAAGTCCTTTGCGCCACGGAATAAATTTCGTTGAGCCTTTCGTCGTCGCAACGGAAACTCCCCGCGATATCGTGACTTTCGGTAACGCTCTTCGCGTAAACGTTTTTCAAGCGATACGTTCCGCCGTTAAATTCGAGGCAGACGAACCTGAACCCCGTCTGTCCGTAGCACCCGTCCGAAAGTTGGGGGAGCGGAACGGAAAAATCGCGGAGGGAGTGGTCGTTCGTGGCGTTTTTAACGCCGAGCGGGGTTACGCTTTCCGTAAAAGACTCGCCGAAACGGATCCTTACGGGCGAACCGTTTTCGATATAATGAATCAAAAGGCGCACTCCGCCCTGAATTTCCTTCCCGAAATCGAAAACAATGCGGGTTTTTCCGCGGATCGCGGCGACGTCGTTTTCGCCCAGCCCGATTTGTCCGGTTTTGCTTTTTAAAAGACTTTCCGTATTTTCCGCGCTCCCCTCGACAGTATAGATTTTCACGGGGAGCAGATACTCTGTGTTTTCAACCATTTTCTTTTCCTTTGATATGTTTAAACGCGATAACCGCGGCGGCAAACAAGCCGATTGCGGCAAGACAGACCGCCGGACCGTCGAAGCCCGCCCCGAAAAGCAAGCCCGCGCCGCAACCGCCCGTTCTTCCGCCGTCCGCGCCGCTTCCGGAATCGCCGTCCGAAGTTTTCGTCGAAACGGTAAATTTCTGAGTGTAAAGTTTAGTTTCGAGATAGTATTCCTGCGGGTAATATTCCGCGAAAACTTCGTATTCGTCGTCGTTTATCTTCTTGACGTCGGTGATTTTGCCGGTAACCTCTTTCGTTCCGCCGCCGTATTCGGTCACGGTCAGTTTTATATCGCCGCCCTTTTCGGGAACTTTGTCGGTCGTCGCCTGCCCTTCGACGTAAAGCGGAATGTTTTTAAGACTGTCGGCGCAATTGTTCGTTATGCCGGTAAAACCCTGTTCGTATGCGAACGTCACGTCGGTTTCCCGCGTATAAGTCCACGTCCAGGGGATAAAACCGCGGACGATAAGCCCGTTTATTTTTTCGTCGTCCAGGGCGTTGAAATTATAATCTATGCCCGAGTTGTTTTCGCCCGATTTTTTAAGAATCGCTTTGAGCGAATCGGACGTGCTTCCGTTAAGGTCGGCGACGGGAATCTGCGGAAGAGTTTCCTTCATCGCCTTTATCTGGCTTTCGTGGAACGAGATAACGACGATCTGATTTTCGATGCCCGAGCCTTCGAGTTTTGCTTTTAGCGCGTTCACGATTTCCGTTTTCTGCGATTTTATCTCCAGAATAAGCACAACGTCGGTGTTTTTGAGCGCGCCCGCGATATCGGCGAAAGTCGGAATGGCTTCGTCGCCGTATTGTTTAAGCCTGAATTTTTTCAGTTCCGCGGAAGAATAATTCTCGATATTTCCCGTTCCAGTGGAAGTTCGCGCAAGCCCCGCGTCGTGCATAAAGACGATTTCGCCGTCGGTCGTAAGATAGCAATCGAGTTCGACGTGAGTCGCGCCCGCCTCGATCGCCGCGAGCGTACCCGAAACGGAATTTTCGTTATATTCGTTCGGAAGCCCTCTGTGAGCGACGTTGAACGGAGTTCTCGTCAGACCGCTAAGCCCCGCGATTATTTCCGAGAATTTCTTTGCGTCGCGGACGATAACGCCGTAAGCCCCGCTGAACAAACCGTTTTTTATCGAGGCTTCGGTCGTCGTGGTCTCGTTTGCCGAGGTTTTATTCGCCGAGGCTTTATCCGCCGTAGTCTCGTTTGCCGAGGTTTTATCCGTCGAGGCTTCGTTAGTTAAGGTTTCGCCCGCCGAGGCTTCGCCAGTTGAAGTTTCGTCGCCCGATTCCGCTCTCGTCCACACCGTTTTGAATCTGCCCTGAATATATCTCACGTTCTTCACGGTCGAGAGTTTTTCGGGAATGACGCAGATGTTCGCGCCGTTTTCGTTGGCGATTTTAACGATATTTTCTATTTCCGCGTTCTCGTCGAATTCTATGATTCCGCGCACGTGCGGATAAGCGGCTCTGAATTTTTTAACGGCTTCCGCGTTTCCGCTCATCACGGACGCGTCGAGAATTTCCCTGTCCGTTCTGAACCAGGCGATAAGTTTTTCCGCCTGCGCGACGCTTCCGATATTGAAGACGGGCAGAATTTCCTTTTTCAGATAATCGTCCATAGCCGTCGCGAGAGAGCATATCGTTTCGCCGCCCGCGCCTTTAACGTTCATATCGTCGTCGAGATTAAGAATCGCGACGGCGGCGTTTTTTTCGCTCGCGACGCTTTCCAGAATCTCTTTGCTCGCCACGTCTATAACGCCGACAGGCTCGAATTTCAGTTCCGATTTTCCGTAAGCCGAATCGCTTACCGTAACGAGTTTATCGTCCGGAAACCACGCCGCGGAAGCGGTCGAAACCGTCCGAAAAGCCGCGCCGAACGAAAGAACGGCGACGAAAACGCCCGCAAACAAGCGATAAAAAAAACGTCTTTTCATTATGAATGTTCTCCTATAAGTCGATTATCGATATATTTTTGTTTCAATCGGCAACTTTATCCGCCGCTAAGTCAGATAAGTTCCGCCTCTATGAAATGTTCGTCGTTATCCTCGAAAATCGGCACGACGTTGCCGTCGATTCTCTTGCCGTCGATTTTAAGGCGAACGTTTTTGCCGCCTTTGTTGACGAATTTTATATGCAGACGATTGCCGCGGTAAGTTCTCTCGGCTTCGCACGTTTTCCAGGACGAGGGAAGCGCGGGGTTTATATGCAAGCCGTCGTAGCCGCGTTGCAACCCCAAAATACCTTCGTAATAACACATAAGCCCCCATGCGGAAGTTCCCGTCTGCCACGAGAACCCGACCTGCATATCCACCGACGGGTGTTTCAGATAGCAGTTGGTGAAAACGTAAGGCTCGGTTGTGGTGACGGACGACGGGTTGAATTTGCCGTCCGGCGCGATCTTTCTGAGCGCGTTCACGGCGTTGTCGCCCCTGCCGAGTCTGCAGTCCGCCATAACTTTGAAGCAGCCCGCGTGGTTATAAATTCCGCCGTTTTCGTAAACGCCCGGGAGCATTCCGCTCATTCTGCCCACCGTTTCGTCGTATTTCTCATAAGGCGGAACGCACATCGGGATGCCCTCGTCCGTTTCGGTGGAATCAATCGCCGCGACGACCTTATCGAGTCTGTCTTTCGGGCATACGCCGGAAAGAATCGACCAACTTTGCGGATTGACGTAAATCTTTCCGCCGTTTTCGCACGTTTTATCGCCGACCACGCCGAATTTCGAGAAGGCGCGGACGTAATAATCGCCGTTGAAGGCTTTTTCGTTGGTGACTTTCGCGAGTTTTTTCTTCGCTTTCAAAAGCGCGGCGGCGTAAGCCTCGTCGCCGATATAGGACGCAAGTTCGATCATGTCGTCGTAGGCCTTGCAGATAAGCATCGCCATCAGAACGGACTCGGCTTTGTCGTCGGGAATGTTGAGCGCGTCGTTCCAGTCGGCGTGATGAATTCTCGGCAAGCCGTTCGCGCCGTAATTATCCTTTCTTCCGAACCACTTTATCGCCTGTTTAAGGTGTTCGTAAACGTCGGCTTTTCCGCCGTCGAGATAATCGAGTTCGGTTTTCAGATAGTCGAAATCGCCCGATTCCTTAACGTAACCGCAGGCGGCGTAAATCATCCACGCGGACGGATCGGAATAAATATTCGGCTCTAAATACGGGTACCACGTAAGCACGGCGTGACCGTCCTTATACTGATGCGCCACGCATTCGTTTATCGTCTTTTTCGCGAGCGGAAGATTGAAATTGAGCATAGCCATTCCGAGTTGCGCGTTGTCTCTCACCGCTTTTTTGCCGAGCATGCAATAGGAAACCTGATGCTCCGCCCAGAAATTCAATATGCGGTTGAACTGCGGCTCGGGGCATTTCGTCCTTAAATTTCCGAATCTCGCCTCGCCGTTCAAGGCGTTATCCACAATGCTTCCGCACTGCGAAATAAGTTCGTCGCGGCGGGATATAAGCCTTTCCCTGCTTTCGATAAGCCCCATAACGAAATACACGGTTTTCTCTTCGCCCGCGGCGAGCGTAACGCGGTTTTGCAGAATTCCGCCGCGCGTTCTCACCGTCGCCGCCGAGCGGGCGCAATCGAGACCGCGTTCGAGAATATAAGGTTTCGTCTGCGTACCCATAGTGCCGATGAATTTTTCGTAATTCCCGTCGTAAGAGAAAACGGGTTCGCTCGACATGATATAACCCGAAGAGAGTTCGTGCGGACGATAAGGATTGCGGTTTTCGTTGAAAACGGCGTTCGCTTCCGCCACGAATTCGGTGAAAGAAGTGGTGACGCTGCTATAATAAGCGGGCTGAGCATATCCGTTGAGATCGAACGCTAAGGTGGAGAATAAGTCGATTATCCGCGTTTTTTCATCGTCATTGACGAGCGAAACCTTCCACACCTCGCGGGTGTCGTCGGGGGCGATTGCGTAGGTTATCGAAGCCTTTATTTTATGCGCGGAGGAAGATATCCTCGTGAACTGCTGACCGTGTTCGCACTTATAGCCGTTCACTTTATTCAAAGCGGGATAACCCGCGATATTCCAATATTTTTTGCTTTCGGCGTCTCTCAAATAGAGATAAGAACTGAGCGGGCAGTTTAAAGTTACCTGAACGGAATTCTTATCCACGTATCTCGAATAAGTCGCGCCGAAATGAGTCACGGAGCAGACGTAACTTAAATCGTTGAAAAAATGATTGCTCCAGTCTTTTCCCGTTTCGGGATTGTAAAGGGTGAAAATCCCTTTCTTTTCGTCAAATTTATAATTCATCGGGCAGTTCTCCTTTCGTCAATCCGATATTTTATTTGTCGGTATGACGTTTCCTTTTTTTTCAGTATAGCACATCCGCGGGTTTTTTTGCAAGGAATCGCCCGAGCCTGCGGATAAATCGCCCGAGCCTGCGGATAAATCGCCCGAGCCTGCGGATAAATCGCCCGAGCCTGCGGATAAATCGCCCGAGCCTGCGGATAAATCGCCCGAGCCTGCGGATAAATCGCCCGAGCCTGCGGACGAACCGTCCCCGCCGGAGCAGGATGAAAGGGCGAAAATCATAACGAACGACAACAAAAACGAAATCATTTTAGTTTTCATAATAATTCTATTAAATCGGCTGTTTCCCGCCCTGCGGGGCGGGAAACAGCCGCTGAAGAATCAATACCCGTAAGAATAGTTAAGTCTGCCGATAGGCGCGACGTCGCCCGAACGGTAAAGTTCGACGTGATCGTATCCCGCGACGTTATCCGCAACCTTGAATTCTATGTGGTAGTTATCGGAAGAAAGCCCGAGATCTTTGAGCGCGACCTTCACGAGCATGGTTTTTCCGTAAACCTTAACCTCGCCCTCGCCGCATTTTTCAAGGGTTTTTCCGTTTGCCGAAGCCTTCATGACAGTCGTTTTGTCGCCCGAAACCGAACGGTTCAGAACGTAATTATAACCGTTCCAGAGCGATTTTCCGTTGTCGGTTTTAAGAAGAATGTTCATCCATTTCTCGTCGCCGCTCTCATAGGAAGTTACGTCGTCCTTGGTCGTAACGCGGAAATAGAGATATTCGTCGTCTCTCGCGACCTTAACGGTTTCTATGTCGTTTCTGCCGGAATTATCGGTGTATTTCTTCGTTCTCACCATGCCGTAAGCGTCGCGGTCCTTGCAATCGTTAGTGAAATCCACGTAAGCGCGGATATCGTTCCATTCTTCGCCGTCGCGCGTCATGTCGACGGTCGTTTTCGGATAGACGTAATGCTTGGCTTCGCTGTAATTGAACGCCTTTATGTTGCGGATGGTCTGCATATAGAAGTTATCCGCCACCTTATCGTTCACGCAAGGCTCGATATCCCTCGAATATTCCTCGTTGAACTGATCGACCGTGAAATAAGTCTGCGTCGACGCGTCGTACATTTTTTCGGCAACCCATTCGTTCCAGCCGGTGATGAACGCGTATTTTACGTTGAAACCTTTTTCGTCGTAATCGAACGCCGTTTGCCACTGCGACTGATAATTAAGCCCTTTGCCGTAATTTTCGTGGTCGTTTTTGCCGGTCGTCTCGTCGTATCCTCTGCCGTGCGTGCCGACGGTGTCGCTGAAGCGAACGCTGTAATGCTGAGCGACGGAAATCGAAAGCCAGTCGCCGTGAAGATACTGCGGATATTCGAATTCCATCCACGCCGCGCCGTCGTCCTTGTCGTAGTCGTTTATCGGCCACTGGCGGGTTTTGAACTCGAAGAAGTTATAATATTTGCCGCCGTCGAGCGTCTTTAAATACAAATCCGTCGCCGTGTCGTGACGGGTTATCATCGGCTTGCCGTTCGGACAGAACCAGATATCCTTATACGTTTCGTCCGCGTAGAAATAGTTATAAACTTCACGCAGATTTCCCGAGTATTGGGAGTTGTCGTTATTGTTCGCCGCAAGATAATACATAACCTTGGGAACGTTCCAGCCCGCGTTTTTGTATTCGAGCATGATCGGGAACAGAACGTCCGTCACCTGCTTATAAAGCACGCCGTTGGACGTGTCGAGAACGATGAAGTCTATCCCCGCCATGGTGAGCATTTCTATCTGTTTGCGGATAACCCATTCGTCCGCGGAATTATAATAGCCGAAAACGGGTTCGCCCCAGAAATGCGCCGCGCCCACGGGCGAGGACGCGTTGTTGACCTGAAAAGCCTCGTTATCCTCGCCGTCCTGCGTGATTTTGCTTATGTCGTAAATTCCGCTGTGGTTGAGGTGCTGACCGAGAGTGAGGAAGAAAAACATTCCGACGTACTTCTCGTTGTCCTTTTTGCCGTCCACGGTAACGATTTTGTTTCCGTAATCGTCGGTGCCGACGATGTTTAAAACGGTGTATTCCTTGTCGGTTAAATCGCGGGTGTCCTCGACGCGTTTCGTTTCGTCGTAGCCGCTGAAACTTTCCTGAACGGACTCGCCCGAAACGGCGCCGCACGAGGCGGCTGCCGTTAAGGCGAACGAACAAGCAAGAATTCCGCTTGCGATTTTCAATTTATTTTTCATACGTTTTCCTTTTTCTTTTTAAGGCAGACGAGAGCCGCGGCCAAGCCGAAAATCGCCATTCCGCCGAAGCCTACCGAGCCGCCGCATCCGCCGCCGCCTGTGCTTTCGCTTCCGGAAGACTCTTCAGCCTTTTCGTTAACGGTGACCGTGAACGTGAGTTTAACGCCCTGATAGGTGTAAGTCAAAGTCTGTTCGCCGACTTCGTTCTTCTTGTATCCCTCTATATCGGTATAGTTCGGGGTGAGAATTTCTTCGCCGCCGTCCTCATACTTCGCAAGGATTTCCATACCCTTGAGACTGAGCGCGTCGCCTACTTCGTAAACGGTCTTCGCCGGGAGTTTGGTGATGGCGAGCGAGTCCGAAGCGACTTCTCCGTCTTCGCCCTTTCTGAGCGCTCTCGTCCAGCCGTAACCGTCGTTGTTGGTGAGTTCTATTTTCTCTTTGAGAACTGCGCCTTTAACGGCAGTCGCTCCAAGGAAGGAAGCGTCGTCCCAATGGTCGCCTACCGCGTTATACCACTGGAAGCCCGGAAGGAACGTTACCGTTTCGACGACTTCGGATTTACCCTCGATATAATGAATTCCCTTGTCGTTCGGGTTGGTGGGATCCGTTCTCTTGTCAACCCACTTTGCCGGGACAAGGTCGCAGGTGTCGAGGTGAATTACGAGTTGCCCCGAATACGAAGCAAGACGAGTAACCTTACCTGCTTTGATAAGATCGGAAACCTTTTTGCCGTTTATAAGCATATAATCGGCAACGTAGTCGTATCTGTCCGTGTTCCAGAACGTGCCGAAATCCACGTATACTCCGTTCAGTCTGAACGTGAGGGTAAGCGAATGCTGTCTGGTGGTTTCATAAGACATCGCGCCCGTGCCGTATTCTATCGAAAGGTATTTATTCTTGGATTTGTTGACGACTTCGATTTTGAAAGTCTTGGTAAGTTCGCCGTATTTAACGGTTATCGTCTGCTCTCCGAACGCACGGGAATCAAAGCCGATGAGTTCGAGTACGGAAAGGTCGAGAAGTTCTTCCGATTCGTCGCTGTAAACGGCGTAAACGGCAAGTCCCGTAGTATCGAGTTCGTTTTCGATACCGAAATCGTACTCTTTTTTGGTCGGTTCGGTCGCTATTCTGATATCCGTAAGTCTGACTTCGGCAACCGTTACGTTAAACGTAGCCGTCTTGCCCTCGTAAGTTACGGTTACCGTCTTTTCGCCCGCGGTCGAGAAATCGTAGGAGCACATTTCCTTGGTTACGGGGATAGTTTCTTTTTCGAGTCCTTTGCAGGAAACTTCGAGAGTAAGCCCCGTAACGTCTATAACGTCGTCCTTGTAATAATTCGCTTTGGGCGTACCCTGAAGCGTTATGCTTTCGACCACTTTAGCCGATTTTCCGTCCTTGAAGCAGAAATACATGGGTTTCGTAACGACGGCGTTTTCGATGATGCCGTAAGCGCTCGGGTTGGAAGCCGTGCCCCACGCGTCACCGCTGTTTGACGGCCACGCGAAGCCGGGGAGAATACAGATTTCCGCTCCGTTTTTAACGGTTGCCATAAACTCATCGTTGTCGATATGGAATCCGAGAAGTTTGCTGTAAACGTACATACGCGAAACTCTCGGTTTCGTCTCGCCTTCTTGCTTCTGAGTGAGTTCGGATACCTTTACGCCGTTTATCGTGACGAAATCGCCGTTGGTTTTTCCGATTACCGCGGAAACGGATTTATCTATATCCCAAAGGGCTTTAAGGTTTTTGTCGTCCGTTCTTTCGAATTGTATAGTCACGCCTTCCTTCTCGTTCTCGGACAAACCGTACTGAATACCCGTCAGCGTGGAAGTTTCGTCGTATTCTTCAACGGTGTAAGTTATATCGCAGGTTTTGCCCTGATAAGTTACGGTAGCCGTTCCGTCGCCGACGGTTTCGTTGGTATAACCCGAAATCATATCGAGTTTAAGTTCTTTTTCTTCGGTGCTGTCGTCCGAATAAGTGAGGACGATTTTCGCGTCCGGAGTAATGGTTTTAACAAGCGAATACCGTTTAAGGAACAATTTCGCTCCGTCCTTAACGGCTATCGATTCGAGCGTTACGGGGCGGACGGTAACTTCGACGTTCGTCGTAACGGTTTTTTCGTTGTAAGTTACGGTTACGGCCGAGGCTTCGTTCGCAGTGGTGAAATCGTAAGAAACCATTCTGTCCTTAACGGGGATAATCGCGTAACCGCCGTCGGTATAAACGGCTTTGATTTTCATGCCCGTCGTATCGAATTTTTCGTCGGTGTAATATGCCGTTTTCGTCGGAGCGGTTTCCACTTCGATGCTTTCGGTTTTTCTCACGAGCATCTTCTTATCCGAGCCGGCTTTATCCACGGCTTTCATGGTGTAATCGCACGGAGTGGGAGTGCCGATAAGGTTCAGACTGGTGTTATATAAACGGAAACCTCTGAGTATGGTTATCGTTTCAACGTCGGTGTATTTGAATTTTCCGTCGGTATGAATACGAAGGCAGAATTTACCTTTGCCGTACCAACCCATAAGGAATCTCGTAAGTTCCGCGCCCCCGTTGTTGAGTTCCGTAAACGTTTTTCCGTTTATAAGAACGTGCGCGTTGATGAAATCGAAAACTTCCTGCGATTCATAACGTACTTCGCCAAGACCGTTCATCTTACCGTCCTCGCCGCCGTAGCCCGCGTTGGTGGTGAACCAGATGCTTATGCCGCCGTCGCCGAGTTCTCTGTCGCCGCCGTCCTCGCCTGCGTAATATCCGTCCAAAGGAATGGGATAAATATTCGCGGCGGTATAATCGCTCGTCCTTGCAGTAACCTCCACGTCTACTTCGCAGGTTTTCGTCTGCACTCCGACGGTGTAGGTGATTTTGCCCTTAACCTTTCCGACGTTCGCGGGATCTACCGATATCATAGCCTTAGTCACCGCGACTTCTTCGGTTTCGCCGCCGTCGTAAGAAGCGGTGATTTTAAGGTCGTTTATCGTCATTTCGCCTTCGCTTCCGTTCTGCTCGATAGAAACGCTTCCGCTCTTATAAGCGATAGAAGCAAGAGTTTTTTCCGCCGCCTTAACGGTTATTTTCTGCGTAACGGTCTTTCCGCCGTAAGAAACGGTAACGGTTTTTTCGCCCGCCGCGGAAGTGTCCGCGCCGGAACACATTCCGCTCGTAACGGCTATTTCTTTCGTTCCGCTCGTCGTGGTAACGGCTTCGAGAGTCATTCCCGCGGGGTCGAAAGTTTCGCCGATTTCGTATTCGGTTTTCGTCGGAGCCGATTTAACCGTGAGGGTTTCCGTAGCGTAATCGTAAGTATTGTTTGCGAAGTTAACGTAAAGTTTAAGGTCGGTTGCAAATTCCGTGCCTTCTACTTTCGTGGAAGCGGTACGATGGAAAACCCAGTCGCTTGGGGTTCCGTCGGTTCCTTGGAAAAGCATAAAGCCCGCTTTAAAGGTAACGTATTTTACGTCATCCCTGTTGATAACTCCGTTCTCGAATTGGAGATACATTCCGGCGCCGTAAACGGCTATTCTGAACGCTCTCTTTCCACTGTCGGCAACCCATTGAGCCACTGTTTTTTCCGCCGTTCCGTTGTCTACGACGATAAGGTCGCCGATAGTTACGCCGTCGGATACGACTGCCTTTTCAAACCAACCTCCGTCTTTCAGGTTTAAGCCCTTAAAATGAATCTGCATAGCATTGTCTGCCGTGTCCGCGTTAGGTTGCCCTATGCTGTCGTTAGGACCTTTGGAAAGATCGATGATGTCTTCCACAGCCTTGGTTTCGTCTGCCTTAGCGCTTGTAGGGAAAAGGCCGATTCCGCCGAACACAAGCGCCGCCACGAGAACGAACGCAAGCATTGCGAGCGATAATTTTTTTGCCGAATTTTGTTTCATGATTTCCTCCTGAAAATTATTTTTATCACGGTTTTTACCGTAATTTTTAAAGTTTTAACCCTTTACCGCGCCGACCATTATTCCGTCGACGAGTTTGCGCTGATAAAGGATGAATAAAATCGCGGGGAAGAACGACATAAACGCGCCCGCCGCCATTTTAAGGCTTGCCGTTGCGAGTTCGCCCGAAAGCGAATCGGTGTAAATCACAACCGCAAGAGTATAGTTCTCTTTGTTGCCGCTCAAATAAACGAGAGGACCGAAGAAGTCGCTCCAACCCGAAGAGAACGTGCCGACCATAATGTAAATTATTATGGGCGAGCAAAGCGGCATGAGAAGAAGATATCTTTTGAAAATATTCGCGCCGTCTATCGTCGCCGCCTCGTCGAGTTCTTTGGGAATACTCTTCAAAAACTGACGGAGCAGGAAG
Organism: Subdoligranulum sp. APC924/74; assembly: GCA_963650905.1. GTDB lineage: Bacteria > Bacillota > Clostridia > Christensenellales > Borkfalkiaceae > UBA10281. The sequence goes on along the minus strand of CAVJNC010000006.1, from coordinate 19,993 downwards.
ATGTTTATCGCGCCGCCGCCGAACATTGCGGGAATGGTGAGCGATTTCAGATTGCCGAGCCAGCCGAGTTTATAAAACAACGAATAGAGCGGAATCTGCAGAACCGTTCCGGGGATCATTATCGTGGCAAGCACGCACGAAAAAACGAATTCCCTGCCCTTCCAGTTGAGCCTTGCGAACGAATAAGCGCAGAGCGAAGCGGAAAGCGGCACGACTATCATATTGAACACGACCACTTTGAGCGTGTTGAAGATATACAGAAGATAATTGTTTTCCGCAAAAATCGTTCTGTAATTGTCCAGAGTGAACTTCGAGGGGATAATCCTCGCGGCGTTTATGTCCACCTGCGTCATGAAAGAACGCATGACCAGCAGGAAAAACGGAAACGCGAGGAATATCGCGATGACGGTGAGGACGAGATACTGCGCGATTTTAACGAGAACGTTATGAAGTTTCGCGTTGCCGGATTTTTCGATTCCGTCGTTTTCCATAACTCAGCCCTCCTCTCCGTAAAACACCCATTTGGATTTTTTGAACACGAGAAACGTCAAAAGCGCGATGAATATGAACAAAACCCATGCGTACGCGCTTGCGTAACCCATATTGTAACTTCCGCCGAACGCTTCGTTATAAATTTTGATTGCCACGAAGTAAAGCGAATCGCCCACGCCTCTGCCGTCCGAGCCGCCTACGATAAGCGAAGAGTTGACCTGAAGCGAACCGATTATGCCCGTTATCAGGTTGTAAAAGATAATCGGGGTGGACATAGGTATCGTTATGCTCACGAGTTTATGCCAGGCGTTCGCTCCGTCCAGTTCCGCCGCCTCGTAAAGCGTTGCGGGAATGTTCTTGAAGCACGAAAGCCAGATTATCATTCCGCCGCCGACGTTCCACACGTTCATGAAAATAAACGTCGCGAGAGAAGTGCTTGCTTCGCTGAACCACGTGAGTGCGGGCAAGCCGATAGATGTGAGAATGTTGTTCAGTATGCCGGACGGGCCTACGAGGAACATATCCATGAACAGAAGTCCGCTCGCCACGCTCGGAATGATCACGGGCAGGTAAAAAAGCGTTCTGTAAACGGTTATGCCTTTGACTTTGAAATTCGCCGCCTGCGCAAGGAAAAAGCCCAGAAACAGATTGAGCGGGATAGAAATCACCGCGTATAAAAGGGTGTTTTTCCACACCGTCCAGAAGTCCGGATCTATGACGAACATAACCCTGTAATTGTTGAACCACTTGAACGTCGGCTTGTTGAACATATCGTAGTCCGTAAAACTGTAATACAGCGATTCGAGCGCGGGGTAAAACGTGAACACCAGCACGCCGATTATAACCGGCGACGCGAAGAGAAGCCCCCACAGGACGTCCTTCGCGTTTTTTATTTTTCTGTATCTGACAATAAGTTCTTTATTGTCGCCGATTTCTTCTTTCTTCATATCACATAGAGAGAATTTGCTTGATCGCTCTCGTGCAGGAGCTTATCAACGTCGGGTAATCGTTCACGCCGTTGCAGTAGTTCGCGATGAGAGAGGTTAACGCGCTGCCGACGCTCGAAGCGTACTTCGGAGCTTTGCGGGCTATATAAGTGGTATAGCAGTTCCAGTCGGGATCGTCGCCCGCGCCGCAGTTATAGGTGTAAGCCGAAAGGTTAAGATCTTCGTAGCCTTTACCCCAGTGATTTTCGGGGTTCGTGTAATCAGCCATATCCTTTCTCACGGGAACGTAGTTCGAGCCGCTGTCCGCCATGATGTTCTGTCCTTCTTTGGAAAGAAGTATTTTCAGAAACTGCCAGGCAAGGTCCTTGTTTTCGCTCCCTTCGTAAACGGAATATCCCGCCGCGCCGCAACCGATGTTTTCGTGTCCTTCGATAACGGGCATCGTCACCACGTCGTAATAATCGCTGACTTTTGTCGCGTTCGGGTAATAAGCCTTAAGTTGCGTAGCCATAATCGAAGCCGCCTGAGAATGGAAAAGAATACAACCTTTGTTGCCCGCCATGCCGGCTTGTTCCACCGACGGTTTGGAAGCGTATCTGTTGTCTATGATCGATTTCATGAATTTGAGAGCGTTTTCGGTGGCGTCGCTTTCGAGCGCGACTTCGCCTTTCTCGTCGTAATATTCCACGCCGTAACTTTCGAAAATCGGGTTATAAACCGCTTCCCACGTGAAATAGGGATCCACGAGCGTATAACTCTTTCTCGTACTGTCGGAATCGTAATACGCTCTGAGTTGAGCGCAGACCGTCATGAAGTCGTCCCACGTCCAGCCGTTTTTAACGAGCGTGGTTTCGGGATTAAGGTCGACGCCCGCCTCTTCGAAAATAGCCTTGTTGTAATGGCATACCACTCTGTCCGCCGAACGGGGAATCATATACTGTTCGCCGTCGAAATTGGCTTGACCCATCTTCATATAGGACTCGTAATAATCGTTGATGTCGAACGTGCTTTCGGGATCGGCAGCCTCAGCCTCGAGATAAGGCGTAAGGTCGCATAAGATGCCCTTGTCGCTGAGCGTGAACATATCGAAACTGTTGTTCACGAGTATGTCGGGAACGTTGTCGCTTCTGTACCAACCCGCGTACTGACTGCTTATTCCGCCCGAAAACGGTTGGATTTCAACGGTCACGTTGGGGTATTTTTTTGTGAGAATCGCGCCTATTTCGGAGACTATTTTCTTCTCCGAATTGTAGTTTTCCACCGCGATGCTGAGCGTCGCCTTGACGTTTTCGTCGGGGTGAAGGTTAACCTGCGTTTCGGATTCGGTTTCGGATCCTGTTTTGCTTTCCGAACCGGTCGACGTTCCGCAGCCCGTAGCCACGCCGACGGCGAGAAGCAAAGCGAGCGCAAGACTTAAAATTTTTTTCATTTTTCTCAATTCCTCCGAATTTTTTTATTTTTTTGACCGACGGAACGAATTCCGGCTTCTTATATATTTTGCGATATTCCGGCAAATATATCCCGTCGTCGTTTTTTTTGTTTCTTTTTTCCCGTTAAGGGTATTTCTTTGCTTATGAAGTAAGCAAAGAAGAGGTACCTCTTCTGGTTTTTCGCTGTTTTTATGTGTTTTCGCTATTTTTACGCGGGTAAATTACATTCCAAAAATAAATCTCATCCTTTTCTCCGAATTTTCCCTTATCTTTTGCCTTATTCCCCTTAACTCATTCCCCTCTGCGGGCGGCAATGCTCTCCCTGTAAACGGGTTCCGCTTTTATGACGTAAACGTCGCCCGAGTAATCCGTTCCGTCGCGCATTCTCGAGATGATTCTTCTGCCTATCTCCGTTCCGTAGTCCTCTTTGTCGAAGGAAATCGACGTGAGCGACGGGATATATTCCTTGGAGAGAATTATATCGTCGCAACCGATAACCGAAACGTCGCGAGGGCAGTCGCTGCCGAGTTCTTTCAGAGCGCGCATCGCGCCGAAAGCCGCTATGTCGTTCATAACGAATAGCGCGGTTATTTCGGGATGAGCCGTCATAAGCCGCTTCGTGAGAACGTAACCCGTTTCGCCCGATTCCCTCGTGTGGTCGTCGTTGAACATGATATAATCGTCGTTTTCGTCGAAGCCGAATTCCTTGCGGCGGGCGGTGAACGTTTTGCCTCTTTCGTCCGCGTAAAAATAGGGGGCGTCCGAAAGACTGACGTAACCGACTTTTTTATGCCCGAGCGAACTCAGTTTCCGCATGCAGTCGGTCATCGCCCCCACGACGTCGTGATGAACCTCTATATCGCTCACGTTGGCGAAGTTGACGAGGATCGTCCCCCTGTCTTTGAGCATTTTCAGAAGTTCTTCCGAATAGACGTTGGACGAAAAGTTAACGAGCGCGTCGAACTGCCTTTCGCCTAAAAACCTGAAAACGGTGTTCGCGTCCTCTTTGAAATCGAAAACGGTCATCATAAAGCCGTGCGCCGTGACGTATTTGCCCACGTACTGCACTATTTCCATATGATACGGGTTGGTGAACTCGTTGATGACGACGCCTATGTGATAGGAAAGCCCGAGCGACAGACTCCTCGCCGTGTGATTGGGGAAATAATTGAGTTGTTTCGCCGCGGCGCGCACCCTTTCGGCTTTCTCTTCCGATACGTTAAGCCTGTTGGAAAGCACGTTCGAAACGGTCGCGACCGAAACTCCCGCCAGTTTTGCCACGTCTTTTCTTGTCGTCATAATCTCGTCATCCCCATTTTTACCCGAGTAAATTTATCTTCAATGACATATTAACACACCGAAACCCGTTTGTCAATACTTTTTGAAAAAATTTATTCCGAAAATTTTCGGCGGGGCGGAATTTGCTTTTCCGCGTCTTTCTTCCGCGCGCGACGTTTGTTATTTTATTGACATAACGCCGGCGCGATGATATAATTTACACATTGCAGAAGGCGGCGGCGAGCCGCTTTGGGGAGGCAGCGTTATGGAAATCAAACTTACCCGAAGGGTTTCGGGCATAGCCGAATCGGCTACGCTCGCGATATCCGCGAAGGCTAAAAAATTAAAGGCGGAGGGGCGCGACGTCGTGAATTTCGGCGTGGGCGAACCCGATTTCAACACGCCCGATTATATCATAGAGGCGGCGATAAAGGCGATGAAAGAGGGGAAAACGAAGTACACCCCCGCTTCGGGAATTCCCGAACTGAAAAAAGCGATCGTCGAAAACAGAAAACTCGCCGTCGGCGCGGAATATTCGCCCTCGCAGGTCGTCGTCGGAAACGGAGCGAAACAACCTTTATATAACGCCATAGCCGCGCTTGCGGAAGAGGGCGACGAGGTTATCGTTCCTTCGCCGTACTGGGTGACTTATCCCGAACTTGCGAAGTATTGCGGCGCGAAAAGCGTCTTTGTGGAAACCAAGCCCGAAAACGGCTACAAAATGACCGCCGAGGAACTGGAAAGCGCGATTACGCCTCGAACGAAGTTGTTGATTTTAAACTCGCCGAACAACCCCGCCGGCGCGGTTTATTCCCGCGAGGAACTCTCCGCGATCGCCGACGTTATTTTAAAACACGACGGAATTTTCGTTATTTCGGACGAAATTTACCGCGACCTCGTTTACGGCGGGAAAAAACACGTTTCGATCGCCTCGCTTGGCGAAGAAATAAAGTCGCGGACGATAATCATAGACGGAATGAGCAAATCATACGCGATGACGGGCTGGAGAATCGGCTGGGCGATCGCGCCCGAAAAAATCGCCGCGGCGATGACGAGAGCGCAGAGCCATATGACGTCCAACGTCAATTCCGTGGCGCAGTACGCTTCGCTCGAGGGGCTGACGAACAGGGAGAAATCGGACGAATTCATCGCGGAAATGAGGAAAACATTCGATTCAAGAAGGCTCGCCGCGGTTAAAATTCTCGAAAATCACGGCGTGAAATTCATCATGCCTGAGGGCGCGTTTTATATATTCGTCGACGTTTCCGGAACTTACGGAAAAATCACGAGAGGCGGAAACCCGATCGGAAACTCCGCCGACTTCGCCGCCGCGCTTCTCGACGAAAAAGAAGTCGCCGTCGTTTTCGGTTCGGCGTTCGGCGCGGATAATTACGTGAGAATTTCTTACGCGACAGACGAAGCCGCGTTGAAAAAGGGAATAGAAAGACTGTGCGTTTTCATCGAAGAAACCGCCGCGGGAGGGAAAAATGACTGATACGAAAACGGATAAGAAAATAAAAACCGATATAGAAATCGCGCGCGAATGCGAGATGAAAAAAATCACGGAAATCGCCGCGGACCTCGGAATAGACGAGGAATACGTCGAATATTACGGAAAATACAAGGCGAAAATCGACCTTTCTTATTTTAAAGACAAGAAGCGGAAAGGAAAACTCGTTCTCGTGACGGCTATCACGCCCACGCCCGCCGGAGAAGGCAAAACGACCACTTCGATAGGGCTTGCCGACGGACTTAAACGGATAGGCAAAAACGTCGTCGCCGCTCTTCGCGAGCCGTCGCTCGGGCCGGTGTTCGGCGTTAAAGGCGGCGCGGCGGGAGGCGGTTACGCGCAAGTCGTGCCGATGGAAGACATCAATCTGCATTTCACCGGCGACTTCCACGCGATAGGCGCGGCGAACAATCTTCTCGCCGCCATGCTCGACAATCATATTCAACAGGGCAACGAACTCGGAATCGACGTGAGAAAAATCACCTGGAAACGGTGCGTGGACATGAACGACCGTCAACTGAGATTCATCGTGGACGGGCTGGGCGGCAAGCCGAACGGCACTCCCAGAGAGGACGGATTCAAGATTACGGTGGCTTCCGAAATCATGGCCGTTCTTTGCCTTTCTACCTCGATAATCGACTTAAAGGCCAACTTATCGAAGATAATCGTCGGTTATACATTCGACGATAAACCCGTCACGGCGGGCGACTTGAAAGCCGCGGGAGCGATGACCGCGCTACTCAAAGACGCGTTAAAACCCAACCTCGTGCAGACGCTCGAAGGAACTCCGGCGTTCGTTCACGGCGGGCCTTTCGCGAATATCGCGCACGGGTGCAACTCCGTCATCGCGACGGACGGCGCGCTCAGAATCGCGGACTACGTTGTGACCGAAGCGGGATTCGGGGCGGACCTCGGCGCGGAAAAATTCCTCGACATAAAATGCAGAAAAGCGGGGCTTGAACCGGACGCGGTCGTTATCGTGGCGACGGTCCGCGCGCTGAAAATGCACGGCGGACTTGCAAAAACCGAACTCGCAACGGAAAACCTCGAAGCGCTCGGCAAAGGCACGCCAAACCTGCTCAGGCACGTGAGCGATATCAAAAACGTTTATAAACTGCCGTGCGTGGTGGCGATTAACCGCTTCCCGACGGACACGGACGCGGAGATTAATTTCATCATCGAAAAGTGTCGCGAACTCGGCGTGAACGTGGTTTTATCCACGGTGTGGGCGGACGGCGGAAAGGGCGGCGAGGCTCTCGCGCGCGAGACGGTAAGGCTTTGCGAAGAGGAACGCGGCGACTTCACTTTCTGCTATCGCGACGAAGATTCGATTGAAGAAAAAATCGAGGCGGTGGTTAAAAAAATCTACGGCGGCGACGGAATAAATCTGACTCCGCAGGCGAAAAAGCAAATCGAAACGCTTGACGCGCTCGGATTTTCGCGTCTGCCGGTGTGCATCGCAAAAACGCAGTACAGTTTTTCGGATAATCCCGCGCTGCTCGGCGCGCCCGAGGGTTTTAAAATAACGGTCAGAAACGTTGAAGTTTCCGCAGGGGCGGGATTCATCGTGGTTCTGACGGGCGATATTATGACGATGCCCGGGCTGCCCAAAAGACCTGCCGCCGAAAACATCGACGTGAACGAAAAAGGCGAAATAGTCGGCTTGTTTTAATTGTTGTAAGAATCGCCGCCCGATATCGTTATCGTCGCCGCCCGAAATGCCGATTACGCCTGCGAAATCCGGATCGCGGTGAAATAAACCCGCGATAAACACAAATAAACTTAACGACAACTTAACCAAATCGGGGCGGCGGCGTTTTGAAAAAACGCCGCCGCCCCGATTCATTACATATAATTAAAATATAAAAGCCGGTCTATAAGCCGATTAATCGGCTATTTTCAATTAATTATCCTCTTGCTTCTCGTGAACGAAAATGCGGATAGGCGTGCCTTCGAAGCCGAACGACTTCCTTATCGTGTTCTCGATATACCTCTTGTAAGAGAAATGCATGAGATCGGAAGAATTCACGAAAAGAATGAAAGTCGGCGGGCAAACGCCGTCCTGAACGCAGTAGTAAATTTTGAATCTCCTGCCGTTTTTGGTCGGCGGTTCGTTGGCGCGCACCGCGTCCGAAATAACGTCGTTGAGCGTGCCGGTGGTTATGCGCTTGTTCGCGTTCGCGTAAACCTCTTCGCAAAGCCCGAAAATCCTGTTCGTTCTCTGACCGTTTTTGGCGGAGATATACACCGATTTGTAATAATCCATAAACGCGAGATCGCATTTGAGTTTGTCCTCGAATTCGTTGATCGTGTGGGTGTCCTTTTCGACTTTATCCCATTTGTTCATGACGATAACCGACGGCTTGCCCTGCTCGTGAACGTATCCCGCGATTTTAACGTCCTGTTCGGTAAGCCCTTCCGACGCGTCGACGACGATAAGGCAGACGTCCGCGCGACGAATCGCCGCGAACGACCTTAAAACGCTGTAATATTCAAGGTCCTCCGTGACGGAACGTTTTCTTCTTATCCCCGCCGTGTCGATGAGCGTATATTTCTTTCCGTCCACTTCGAGCGGCGTGTCGATGGCGTCTCTCGTCGTGCCGGCGATGTCCGAAACGATAGTCCTGTCGTAACCCAAAAGGGCGTTAGTGAGCCTCGATTTGCCCGCGTTCGGCTTGCCGACGATCGCGATTTTAAGCCTGTCGCCGTCCTCGTCCTCTTCCACGGGCTTGAAATAAGAGCATACTTCGTCCAGCAGATCGCCCAAGCCCTTTGATTGCTCGGCGGAAATGCCTATCGGTTGCCCGAGACCTAATTCGTAAAAGTCGAAAAGCACTTCGACCTTGTAGTTATCGAGTTTGTTCACCGCGAGGACGATCGGCTTGCCCGATTTGCGAAGAATTTCCGCAACGTCGTAATCGGCGGCGGTAAGTCCCGTTTTCGCGTCGCAGAAAAAAATCACCACGTCCGCGGTTTCGATGGCTATGGTCGCCTGTTTTTTGATGTGCGTCCACATTTCGTCCTGCGATTTGATTTCGATTCCGCCCGTGTCGATGAGCGTGAACGTTTTGCCGCACCATTCCGCGTCGGCGTAAAGTCTGTCGCGCGTGACGCCGGGGGTATCCTCCACGATGGATAATTTCTGACCGGTTATCTTGTTGAAAAACGTCGATTTTCCGACGTTCGGTCTGCCGACGATCGCCACAAGCGGTTTATTGTTGTTTGTCATAAGTCACCTCGCTCCGCCTTGATCGACATTTAAAAACCAGTCTATAAGTCGATTAATCGGCTAAAAGTTTATATTTCTCGTTGAGTTTTTCAAAGATTGCGTCGGCTATTCCTTCGCCGCCGAACTGTTGAAGATTTCCGACCGAATTTTTCAGTTTTTCGTATTTTTCCGAGCCGCCGAGCGCCTCTTCGATGAATTCGACGCAGTTCTCCGCGTCGAAAATTCTTATCGCGTCGCCGACGTAAGAAACGTAATGATCGGCGATCAATTTCTCTATCGTGTTCGCCGAGTGCGTGACCACGATCGGAACGTGAAAAAACGCGGGTTCTAAAAGGCCGCTGCCGCTTTTGCCGAGATAAAGGTCGGAAGCGGCGATATATTCGAGAATATTCTCGCAGAATTCGAAGGGATAAAAGGCGGTTTGCCCTTTGGTTTTAAGTCCGTCGAGCCGCTTTTTGAGTTCGGGATTCTTGCCGCAGATCGCCACGAGATTTATCGGCAGGTCCTTTTCCACGATAAGTCCGCTTATCTTTTCGGTCAGACCTATTCCGTAACCGCCTTCCATTAAAAGCACGGTGAAACGGTCGTCAAGCCCCAATTTTTCGCGGAGTTTCCGCTTGTCGCGTTCGACGCGGAACGCTTCCTCTCTTATCGCCGTGGGTACGAGTTTCAGATTGTCCTCGTTGAACCTGCGCGGAAATTTTTTCATCGCTCTGTCATACCCTTCTTTGATCGAAATCATATCGAGATCGCAGGGGTAGCGGAACATCGCGTTCAGGTGCGCGTCAGGTCCGTACATAACGGTGAGCGGTTTTTCGTCGAGCCGCTCGGCGTAATAATTCGTCGCCCAGTGAGTGGAAACGACGCAATCGGGGCGAAGTTCGCGCATATGCGCCATAGAATCTTCGAACAAACCTTTATAAAGTTTGGACATAACGAACCAACTCGCAAATCTGCTGCCGAAAAGGTTCATGCAGGCGATGTTGAGATAGCCGTAAAAATTACATTTGTTATAAAGGCGGACTTCGTTGCAAAGCCGTTTTTCGAATTTCGCCATAGCCTCGCTGCCGGTTTCCCTGAAGAAATCGGAACGCACGACCTCGCAATATTTTCCGTATTTTTTCTCGAAGGCGTCCGCTATGGATTTTTCCGCCATAATGTGTCCGAATCCCGCTTCTACGAACGGGAAAACGACTCGGGGTTTTTTGTCGCTCATTTTTTCGAGTCCTCCGGTTTAACTTCCGTCTTTGTCCGATTTATTCCCTTTTCCGCAAGAACTATAACAAATACGGGGAATATGACGAAATAAGGTATGAAATATAAAATATCGAACATACAAATCGTCGCGAAAGCCCCTATAAAACACAACGTATAAAACTTGCCGACGTATTTTTCTTTAATCAATCTGCGGCAGACGTCGACGAGGACGTAAAGAGTGGCGGCGATTCCGAAAAGCCCGCCCGAACCCAACGCCTGATAAACGAAACTGTGGAAAAGCGCGCCGAAAATATTCGAAGCCGTAGAGTCGTTATAGAACGGATAAGCGTAACCTACGCCGAAAATCGGCTTTTCTTTGAAATAGTTCATCGCGTCTTCCCATATCTGAGACCGCCCGTTCAGCCCGGGGCCTTTGCTCGGGAGAAGATAATCGAGAAGCATCGATTTTCCGTTCAGCAACAAAACGACGACCACCGCCGCGATCGCCGCGACGAACGCGCCGAGAACGGACAGGAACAACGTTTTCTTCTGCAATTTCGCGGCGGTTACGACGGAGAGAATTATAAACAACGTTCCGCCGACAACCATAGCCGTTCTCGAAAGAGTGAGAATTATCGAAACCGCGGAAAGCAAAGCGAGCAGTTCGTAACCGATATAATTCTTCGTTTTCGAAATCTTGTAAAACACCGCGGGGAGCAGAAAAGCGATCATCGAGCCGGATTGATTGCTCATTCCGCAACCGGTGACGATATGAACTTTCCACGCTCCGATCGAACCGAAAAATTCGCCCGCGCGCATACAACGCCGCCAGTTTTCCGGCAGGAATCCGAACGGCGGAAGAAAATTCAGAAAATAAACGTAAAGCACTTCGAGAGAAATTATCAGCGCGACGCCCGAAAAGAGCGTCATCGCGTATTCGAAAAGCCCGTCGCGTCCGTCGATGATTCCCGTCAGAACAAGGTACAGCCCGAGATAAGTCGCCGCGCCCATAAGAGCGAACAGAACGCTTTCGCCGTAAAAATTACGCGCCGCGGGAATCACGCCCGACAAAATCATCGAAAGCGACAACGCCGCAAGGGGCAACGCCGATTTCGCGCCGCGGTAATTTTCCCTGTTTTTCACGCACCTGTAAACCATGCAGGCGACGAGGAACACGCCGAATATAACGAGCGGAATTATCGTGGATTTTCTGAAATAAAAGTCCGATACGCCTTTCGGCCACGTACTGTTCTGAGTGGAAACCACGAACAACGTGAAAAAAATCACCGTAAGGGCGGGGCGGACGTCCTCAAACGCGACGAGAAATACTCCGCCTGCAACGGCGAAGAGAATAAGCCCCGCAAGGTCGAGAGCGAACGCGTGAAAAAAGAACGCGACGGCGCAAACGATGAAAATAAACTCCGGTTTCGTCGCGAATTCTTCTATTTTGTTTTTATATTCCGATATCGTCTTTCCCATAAAATTCCGTTACGACGCTATGTTTTAAGTAAATTTTGCGTAAGCCCTCAGGTATTTCGCGTATACCATTCGGCATTTCCCGTATACCTTTCGGTATTTCGCGTATGCCCTCGGTATTTTGCTTAAGCCTTCCGGCATTTCACATATACCCTTCGGCATTTCGCGTATACCATTCGGTTTGTCCGGATTATACCTGCCCGACCGATTCGGGGCCGCTTGGCGGATTTGCGTTTATTTGTGCGGATTACGCTTATTTTATGATACTATATTTTAAAATAAAAAGCAAGCAAAAAGCCGCGACAATGCCTCGCTTATTGTTATTTGTTTCCCGCCCGTGATTTCAAAGCGGCGGCGATATTCATAAAAACAATCGGTTAATCGACTTATAGGCTCGCTTTTGTAAAGCAATGAAAAGAGCCGCGGCGTTTTGAAAAAACGCCGCGGCCCGACCGGAAAAGTATTCCGGAATCTTCTTGTTTTAAATAAACTGCAGAATATCGACGAGAATCGCAAAGCCGAGAATGAGAATCAGCCCCACGCCGTGAATGATTCCTTCCGCTTTTCTGCTGACGGGTTTTTTCCTTATCCATTCGATAACGCAGAAAACCACGCGCGCTCCGTCCAGCGCGGGGATAGGCAAAAGATTGAACACCGCGAGATTTACGCCGATGAACGCCGTAATTTCCAACGCGTATTTCACGCCGTAACTCAGAACTTCGGACGTGGTTTTTATCGTCGTGATCGTTCCGCCGACGGCGTTGATGCCGAGTTTGCCCGTAAGCAGTTGCCCGAGCGTTCTCAAAACCGTGCCGCCGATTTTGAACGAATAGCCGAACGAATGGCCTATCGTTTTGAAAAATCCGAGTTTTATGTCCGTCGAATCGAGGTAATAACTTCTGCCGCTTTCTTCTACGCCGAAAAACGAAGAAACTCCCGCGCCCGTTTTTTCCGTTTCGTTCCAACTTTCGGGGAATACGTAAACGTAACGTTCGTTCTTCGCCGTCCAGAGCCACACGGTGTCGCCCACGGTTTCGTTCTTTAAAACCTGCGCCGCGTCGTCGAAAGTATAAACGAACGTCGCCTGCTCGTAAGGTATGTTTTCGTCGCCTATTTTAATAAGGAAGTCGCCCGTTTTGAAAGGCGTTTCCGCGCCGTCCGTCGCTTTGAGTTGCATAGCGTAACCCACGCCGAGCGCGTCGTATGCCTTGGTAACTTCGGTGAGATTTTTACATTCCACGTCCGAGCGGAGAATTATTTCTCTCTTTTGAATTTCGTTCTTGTTTTCGCCCGAGGTGAGTTCCACGGTAACCGCGTCGCCTTTCTTCGCGTGGTTGAGCGCGGTTATCAGATCGACCGTCATATAAACGTTCGTCTTTCTGCCGCCGCGGGTTATCGAAATTATGAATTCACCGTTGTTAATCGACTTATCGGCGGGGATTTCCGTTTCGATTGCCGAGCCGTAAATAGCCGCGTCGTCGCGCATATACTTAACGCCGAGCGTCGTCTGCCCGTAAGCGAACATGGACGCGATTATGATAATCAACGCGAGAATATAGTTCATCGTCGCGCCCGCGACAAGCACGAGAATTCTCTGCCACGGCTTCTTGTTGTTGAAGGCGTCCGGATCTTCCTTGTCGTCGTCCTCGCCCTCGAAAGCGCAGAACCCGCCGAAAGGGAAAATTCTTATCGAGAACTGTTCGCCGCTTTTCATTTTGCGTTTGAAGATCGCGGGGCCCATTCCTATGGCGAACTCGTTGATTCTGAACTTGAAAATCTTGCCCACGAGGTAATGCCCGAGTTCGTGTACGGTTATCATCACCATGAGGATAAGGATCGCAAGCAGAACGTAACCCGCCGTCTGCATCGCGCCGGCAAAGCCGCTCGCTTTTAAAAGATTAGTCAACAATTATAAACTCTCCGCTTTTTCGTACGCCGCCCTTCTCGCTTCCGCGTCCGTTTCCACGAGCGAACGGTAAGTAACCTCGCCGTTTTTCGCCTTGTCCGTCGCGTAAGAAATCAGTTCCGGTATGTCATAAAATTTTATTTTATCCCCGAGATACAGGTCGACCGCCGCCTCGTTCGCGGCGTTCATCGCGCATGGGTATAAACCGCCTTTTTTAAACGCTTCCAGCGCGAGCGAAAAACAGGGAAACCTGTCGTTGTCTATCTCGCCGAAACGGAGCGTTTTGCCCGCGAGCGACAAAAACGGAACGCCCGTTTCGTATCTCTTCGGGTAAGTGAGCGCGAGTTGAATGGGAATTTCCATCGAGGGATAACCGAGTTGCGCCATTATCGCGCCGTCGCAAAACTCCACCATAGAATGAATTATGCTTTCGGGGTGAACGATCGCCTCCACCTTTTCGAGCGGGGCGTTATAGAGCCTGCACGCTTCGATGACTTCAAGCCCCTTGTTTAAAAGAGTGGCGCAGTCGACGGTGATTTTTTTTCCCATATTCCAGTTCGGGTGGCGAAGCGCGTCCGCCGCCGTCATTTTTTCTATTTTTTCTTTCGGCAAATCGCGGAACGCTCCGCCGCTCGCCGTTATTATCAGTTTTCTGAATTCCGCGTCGCGCTTAAAGCCGAGGCACTGAAAAATCGCGGAATGTTCGCTGTCCACCGGTATGATTTCGACGCCCTTTTCCTTTGCGAGCCGCATGACGATTTCGCCGCCCGCGACGAGGGTTTCCTTGTTGGCGAGAGCGACGTTTTTGCCCATCGAAATCGCTTCGAGAACGGGCGCAAGCCCCGCGAACCCCGAAACGGCGACGAAAACTATATCCGCTTTTTCGCTCACGGCGTGCAAGGCGGCGTTTTCGCCGGCGTAAAGGACCGAACCTTCCGGCAATTCCTTTATAAGGCAAGCCTTTTCGGGATCGGCAAGGGCGATGATCCCGGGTTTCAACAGGTTTGCCTGCTCCTCGAGAAGTTTCGCGTTACCGCCCGCGGCGAGAGTGATTATTCTGAATTTGTCCTTATGGCGAAGCGCGACGTCCACGACCTGTCTGCCGATAGAACCCGTGCTGCCTATAAGCGAAATATTAATCATAATGCGCGATATTTCCTTATTTGAACCGGTTTTCGGACCGGAATGCGAAACCGAAAAAAGGTTTGTCGTCGGCGAAGGCTGCTCGCCAGTCGCAAACGGCAAACCCGTGTTTTACGCATATCGGGGATTCCGTTCGTCGTCGGCTGTTTCGCGGCGATAAACCGATTCGCGCGGACGCCGAAAAAAATCGAATCCCTTATTATTTTATTCCTCACGTCCGAAAGTTATGTTTACGCGATGAGACTTCCGCTGTTGAATATCGGGATAAGAATGGTGAACACGAACGCCACGACCGGCGCGGTGAACGTCAATCCGTCTATGCGGTCGCTCATTCCGCCGTGTCCGGGGAGAAGTTTGCCCATGTCCTTAATGCCGAGTTTTCTCTTGATAACGCTTTCCACAAGGTCGCCGAAAGAGGTAAGCAACGCGCACGCGACGCCGGAAAAAGCGAACAGAATCGCTTCGAGCCAGATCGCGTCGATTCCGAAAATCAAGCCTTTTTCGGTGAAAATGAAGTAAACGAGAAGGCTCGCGATCATTCCGCCGACAAGCCCGCCTATAAACCCGCTCACCGTTTTGTTCGGACTGATATTCGGGCATAGTTTTTTGCCTTTCATCGCGTTGCCCACAAAATAAGCGAACGTATCCGCGCAGGGCGTTATCGCGAACGCCATCAGAAGGGGTTCGGGGGTTTTGTATCTGTTGATAACGAGAAGGGAGACGAGAATTGTCGCCGGATAAATCATGACGAACAAACTTATTCCTATGCTTTCGAGCGTTACGTGTTCATATTCGAAAACGAGCAGAGAAAGAAGAATGAGGAACAAGAAAATCATCGTGCCGAACGCCCAGCCCATTCCCTTTACGCAGTAAGCGATATAAACGGCGAAAGGATAGATGAAAATGACCGCTCTCTGGCTTTTCAGAAGTTTGTCCGAAAAAGCCCTTTCGTATTCGTAAGTGGAAATAACCGCCATTACGAGAATAAAAAGGTCGAACAAAAGATCGCCGACGGTTATCGGTTTTAAAGAAACCCCGACGAGAACCGCCGACGTCAGAAAATATTTACACAGAAAGAAACCGACCGTTACGATAACTATGCCGATTCCGGTAATCGTTCTTTTTAACATGATCAATTATCCTTTTGAGCCGCGCCGGAATCCGGTATCGCTCAGAACTCACACTCCGCCGAAACGCCTTTTGCGACGGGAATACCACTCGAACGCCTTTCCGAGTTCCTCTTTGCGGAAGTCCGGCCACAAAACGTCGGTGAAATAAAATTCCGCGTAAGCGCACTGCCACAAAAAGAAGTTCGAAAGCCGCATTTCGCCGCTCGTTCTTATAACGAGGTCGATATCGGGCAGACCGGCGGTGTAAAGCCCCGCGGAAATATCTTTTTCGGTTATCTCCGTTTTGCCGCTTTTTATCGCGAGGTTCGCCGCCCGCGTTATCTCCGCGCGCGAACCGTAATTAAGCGCGACGTTCAACACTTTGCCCTTACAATTCTCGGACTTTTGAACGGCGTTTAAACATTTTTTCCGCAAACTTTCGGGAAGGGGCGAAATATCGCCCGAAATTATGAGTTTTACCTCGCGTTTTATGAGTTTCGCGAGTTTTTTGTCGATAAGAATACCCAAAAGACCGAAAATGGCGTCTACTTCCTCTTTCGGTCTCAACCAGTTTTCGGTGGAAAAAGCGTAAAGGCTCACCGCGTCCGCGCCCCTTTCGAAGCACGCCGTGACGACTTCGTCGATAACGTCCGCGCCTTTTTTATGCCCGTAACTTCTCGGCTTGCCTCTCAGTTTCGCCCACCTGCCGTTTCCGTCCATTATTATCCCTACGTGACGGGGAACGTTTTTAGCCTCTTCCATCAAACGGTAAGAAGTTCCTTTTCTTTTTCGGCGGCAGCCTTTTCGATCGTCTCGATAGCCTTGGCGACCTTCTTTTCGACTTTCGCTTCGTAATCGGCGTATTCGTCGTCGGTCATCTCTTTCGCCTTGTTCATTTTTTTAAGAGCGTCGAGCGCGTCGCGACGAACGTTTCTCACGGCGACTTTCGCGTCCTCGGTCATCTTTTTGACCTGCTTCACGATCTCTTTTCTTCTCTCTTCGGTGAGGGTGGGGAAAACGAGCCTGATGACGTTGCCGTCGTTGGTGGGGTTGATGCCTATATCCGAAACCTGTATGGCTTTTTCGATGATCTTCAGAAGGCTTTTATCCCACGGAGTGATCACGAGGCACTGTCCGTCGGTTACGGCGATATTGCCCACCTGATTTATCGGCGAGGGCGTTCCGTAATAATCCACCTTGATTTTATCGAGGATGTGCGGATTCGCTCTGCCGGCTCTCACCTGCGTAAGATCCGACATAAAAACGTCCGCCGATTTTTCGAGTTTTTCCTCCGCCTCCATAATAATCATTTCAACTTTTTCGATATCTGTTGCCATTTTTGTTCTCCCTTGTTTTTTAAAGTTTTCGTCCGCGGAAATCCCGCGCCGGAACCATTTAATTATATTATACGACAAACGGCGATTATTTTCAACGCTTTTTTTAAAACCGTCGCCATTTTTTGTCAAATTTTCAATAAATAACGGTGCCTTCCTTATCTCCGGCGACGGATTTCAGTATCGAATCCTTGCCCGAAAGCCCGAACGCGTGAACTTTAAGCCCGTTTTCCTTGCACATTATCACGGCGGAGGTGTCCATCGCCTTAAGCCCTCTCGCGACGTATTCGTCGTAAGTGAGTTCGTCGAATTTCTTTGCGTTCGGATTGGTTTTAGGATCGCTGTCATAAATTCCGTCGATATTTTTCGCAAGAAGAAGAGCGTCCGCGCCTATTTCCGCCGCTTTGAGGGACGCGCCCGTATCGGTGGAGAAGAACGGATTGCCCGTTCCGCCGCCGAACACGACGATTTTGCCCTCTTTGAGATATCTGTCCGCAACCTTGTGGTTGAATTTCTCGCCCACGCCCGAAATTTCTATCGACGTAAGCACTCTCGCGTCCGCGCCCGCGCCGATAAGAGCCTCCGAAACGGCGAGAGCGTTGATGACGGTGGCGAGCATTCCCATCTGGTCCGCGGTCACCCTGTCCATATTCATTCCCTGCCTGCCGCGCCAGATATTGCCGCCGCCGACGACTATGCCGACTTCCACGCCGAGTTTCGTAACTTCGAGTATCTGCCCTGCGACGCTTCCGAGAGATTCCGGATCGAAACCGTGCCCCGCCGCGCCCGCAAGCGCTTCGCCACTGATTTTGAGCAATATTCTTTTATATTTCGCTTTCATAATGTCTCCTGTTTCCCGCAAATATTCGGTTCGGAAGCGGTTATTCCGTCCGGAAAATACCGGTTATAAAAAACGGGGCGCGTAAAAAAACGCGCCCCGTATCGCACTGACTGAAAAAGGATTAGGGCTTCTTGATTTTATCGCCCGTAAAATCCTTATTTCTTCATAGCGGCAACCTGAGCCTGAACTTCGTCGGCAAGGTTTTCTTCTTTCTTCTGAAGTCCTTCGCCCATTTCGTAACGAACGAATCTTCTCACGGAAATCTTTTCGCCGATCTGAGCGGTAGCCTCGATGATGACCTGTTCGATGGTCTTGCTCGGATCTTTTACGTATTTCTGGTTGAGAAGGCAGTTGTCTTCATAGAAAGTTTTGATTCTTCCTTCAACCATTTTGTCAACTATCTTTTCGGGCTTGCCCTCTTCGATAGCCTGCGCTCTTAAAATGCTCTTTTCTTTTTCAAGCACTTCTTCGGGAACTTCTTCCTTGCAGACATACTGCGGATTCGCAGCCGCAATCTGAAGAGCGATGTCGTGAACGAGCGATCTGAACATATCTCCGTTCGCAACGAAGTCCGTTTCGCAGTTTACTTCGAGAAGAACGCCGACTCTTCCGCCCATGTGGATATAACTGTCCACGATGCCTTCCGCGGCGATTCTGCCTGCCTTTTTGGCGGCCTTTGCGATTCCTTTTTCTCTGAGATAATCTATTGCTTTGTCCATATCGCCGTCGCATTCAACGAGAGCGTTTTTGCAATCCATCATTCCCGCGCCCGTTCTTTCACGGAGCGTCTTTACGTCGTTTGCCGTATAATTAGCCATAATGATTTTCTCCTTAAAATTATTTTATCGGTCGCTATCGCGACCTGCCCGAATTATTATCTCGGTTTATTTGATTGGTCGTTTCCCGCACCCTGTCCGAATTATTATCTCGGTTTGTTTTATTGGTCGCTATCCGCAACCCGTCCGGTCCGACTTTCGGTTCGATTCGTTTTTGCCCGAACCGTCCGTCCGCGATCGGGCGTTTTACGCGATACGCGATTACGCTTCTGCGGGCGTTTCTTCTGCGGGAGCCGCTTCTTCTTCCGCGACGGGTTCTTCCGCGACGGGTTCTTCAACCTTTTCTTCCGCGGCGGGTTCTTCGTCAACGACGTTACGTCTCACGGCGTCCTCGCCCTGCTTAGCCTCGATTACGGCGTCCGCGATGATGGAAGCGATGAGTTTAACCGCTCTGATGGCGTCGTCGTTACCGGAGATGACGTAATCGACAAGGTCGGGATCGCAGTTCGTGTCGGTGATGGCGACGACGGGGATTCCGAGTTTTCTCGCTTCCTTGACGGCGTTGAGTTCGCAGTTGGGATCGACGACGAACATAACCCCGGGAAGGCTCTTCATCTCTCTGATACCGCCGAGGTTGTGGAGAAGTTTGTCTCTTTCCGCTTTAAGCCCGAGAACTTCCTTTTTGGGAAGAAGGTCGAACTCGCCGGTCTTTTCCATGTTATCGAGTTTGTTGAGTCTGTCGATTCTCGTTCTGATGGTCTTGAAGTTGGTGAGCGTGCCGCCGAGCCATCTCGAGTTGACGTAATACATTCCGCATCTTTCCGCTTCTTCGCGAATGGCTTCCTGAGCCTGTTTCTTCGTTCCGACGAAAAGGACGGTCTTGTCCTGCTTGACCTGATCGACGACGAATTTATACGCTTCTTCGACAAGGTCGACCGTTATCTGAAGGTCGATAATGTGAATACCGTTTCTTTCGCCGTAGATGTACTTTTTCATCTTGGGGTTCCATCTTCTCGTCTGGTGGCCGAAGTGTACGCCGGCTTCGAGAAGTTGCTTCATAGAAGTTACTGCCATAATTGTTTCCTCCGTTATTCCTCCCCGGGTTCTTTTTCGTTGCGCCTATGACCGCCCCTGTAATCTGAATTTGACGGCACGAAGAGCCGCAAAAACCCGAGTGTGAATTTTATAGCCTGTTCATTTTATCATATCCGCCCGAATTTTGCAATCGATTTTGCAAGGTTGTGCGACAATATTTATATATTTTTTCGCGAACTCAAAAGTAAAGGTAAGTTCCGCAAAAACGACTAAAAATTGAAAAACGGCAA
>CAVJNC010000005.1:28063-34730 GCA_963650905.1 Subdoligranulum sp. APC924/74 | reverse complement strand
TCCCCCGCCGCGCGTAAAAAGCCTGATTTTTCTGCGCGGATCGCAACCGTAAAATCCGCCCGTGACGAACCCGCCGAGTTCGCGGTATTTTTCGCCGATAAGATACCGCGAAAATTCGTAATCGGGCTTGCCCGAGTCGTTAAAACGGATAATTTCGGCGCAATCGACGAACGGGCGGGCGGTGAGTTCGGCGAAGATTTTCGAATAAAGGTACTCTCCCCGCGATATCAAAAAATCGGGCGACGGGGATTTTAACTCCTCGCACCCGATCTTCATAAGTTCGTCCGTTACGTTGAAATTTATTCTCAGTTCTTCCGCAAGCGCGGAAAGCCTCGAACACAGATTTGAAAAAATTTTCCGCTCGCCCTCCCCTTTGTTAAACAGGGAATGAGCGGCGATAAGTTCGTCGGTCACTTTTTTTTCGTTTGCAACGCGACCTCCCGCGGAAACCGCTACAGGACCTATTCCGCCCGCGCCGGAAAGTTCCGCCGCGCGACGCATAGCCGAAGCGTCCGCCATAGAGGTTCCGCCGAACTTAGCGACTTTCAATAATACATCACCACAAAAACGAATACCGCGAGGACCGCCGCAAGCGCGGCCGAAACGAATATTCTCAAAACGGTTTTCGAGGTTTTGTCTTTACGTTCTCCGTTCATAAGAGTTCTCCTTATTTTCTGAATTTTAATGTTTTTGCAAAGCCCGGACGACCGAACCGCGGTCGCCGGCGATTAATCGATCTCAGTCTTTCTGATCCAGAAGTTCCTGCCAGTAATATTCTTTAAGCGACTGACGAAGCATTTCGGAATCGACGTAGCGTTTGATTTTTCCGCCCTGAGCGATGGAAATGATGCCAGTTTCTTCCGACACGATAAGAGCGGTTACGCTGATCGTTTCGGTTATGCCGATACCCGCTCTGTGACGGGTGCCGAGTTCCTTGGGAAGATTCACTTCCTGCGAAAGAGGAAGGAAACATCCCGCCGCGTGGACTTTCGAACCGTTGATTACCATCGCGCCGTCGTGAAGGGGAGTTTTGGGGAAGAATATGCTCTCGATAAGCGCGGACGAAATTTCCGAATCGATGATCACGCCGCTGTCGATAATCGTTTTCGGCATGTTTCCGTTGGCGAGAATTATTATCGCGCCCACGTCGTTTTTGGACATATTCTGCACGGCTTTTACGATTTCGTCGATACAATGATTGACGTTCTGCGCCGCCGCGCCGCTTTTGATTACGTGCTTCGTTTCGGCGACCTTTTTAGCCCCGAGATCCCAGATGTCCCTTTTGATTTCCGTCGCGAAAAGGATGAAAACCGTCAGGACCAACGGCGCCAGTACGAAAAAGTAATTCAACGGTTGTTTGTTCTCTCCGCCGGCAAGCATAAAAATCACGCCCGTTACCGCGACGTAAGCGAACATAACCGCTATCATCCATCTCGCGTTGTTTCTCTGCAAAAGGTTGATCAGGTAGAAAAACAAGACGAAAAACAGCGCGATCGTAAGCGCGGTCGTCGCCGCGTCGGCGGAAAACGCGCTCGCTACTTTGTTAAAAAATTCTTTCATATCTACTCCTAAAGTATATTGCCGCATTGCCGCGCGATATACCTTTTTATCTTTGTCGTTTTCGTAAATTTATAAATTCCGGATTTTCAACCGATAAAATTACCTTTCCGGCGTTTTCGTTCCGCCGATTAATTTACCTTTCGGGCGTTCCGTTCCGCCGATAGATTTGTCTTTCCGGAATTCTGTTCCGCCGATCGGTTTGTCTTTCCGGCGTTCCGTTCCGTCGACTAAATCGGGGGTAATTCCGCCGACGTTCAACCGGTATTCACCCGATGAGAACGTTCAGTATGCCGTTCCACACCGCGGAATTCGCTTCTATTCTTCCCTGTTTGAAAAGCGAATCTTCTTCGGAAAGTTTGTCCATAACGCTTTTAAGACGTTTCGACGAAAACCTTCTCGCCTGCTCGCGCGCCTTTTTGACGGCGTATTCCTTTATGCCGAGATAAGACGCGAGCGCGCCGTCGCTTTCCGAGGAAATCGACACGAAAAGAAGTTTTCTGAAATGGTAATAAAGCGAAACGAAAAGTTTCTGTCCGTCGCCCGCCGACTCCGCCATTTCCGTAAAGGTTTCGTAGGCTTTGTCGTATCTCTTCGAGGCGATGAAGTCGACCACCTCGTAAAGTTTGTAATCGGTTTCCTTAACGCAGAGAACGTCCACGTCGGCGTCGGTTATCTCGCCGCCGCGGCAATAAGAAAGGAGTTTTTCGGTTTCGCCGTTTATCCTCGTCATATCGCCGTCGCAATACTCGATGAGTTTCTCCGTCGCGAGCGAAGTTATCGCGCAGTTATCCGTTTTCACGCGGTTGTTTATCCACGCCGCGAGAAGAAGTTTGTCGCCCTTGGAACAATCGACGATCGTCACGTTTTTCTGCTTGGCGAGGTTTTCCGCCGGAGCGGAATCGCACACGATAAGCACGGTCGTTTCGCATGGGTCGGCGAAATAACCGGAAAGAGCCTTTATGTCCGCCGCGAGCGGATAATACTCCTTCGCCACGACTACACGCTTTTCGCTCATGAAGGGATAACTCACGAGCGCGGAAATCAGTTTGTCGGGATTGCCCTTTATTTCCTGCCCGTCAAAATTAGTCAGATTGAGTTCGGGTTGCGAAAGGCATTTATCGCATATGAGTTTTACGGAATAGGACACGAAAAAAGCGTCGTCGCCCGTGACGAGATAAATCCTTTCAACGCCGTTTATAAGACTTCTTTTGAGTTCTTTGAATTTCATAATAAGCATTTTAGCATTATCGGAAAGAAAAATCAAGAGTTTAAAAGGCATTTAAGCAAATCGCGCCGTCATAAAATCAAATAAACGACAAAACGCAGAGCAAAACGAGCGAAAAAATCGCGTAGAGGCAGGATATAAACCTGCACCGTTTGCCCGTGTTCACCGTTTCGGCGACGAAAAAAAGCGCGACGAAATAAGCGAGCGCGAACGCCGCGGGAAAATCGGCGATCGACAACGGAAAATCGGCGAAAACTTTGCACAATCCGGACGAAAGATGAAGGAGATTGGACGGTATAAAGAAGGCTATAAGTCGATTAACGGGCAGAATCGCCGAAACGGCAAGCCCGAGCCAGAGCATATAAAACGATATACTTACGAGCGGAACGACGATAAGGTTAGCGATAAACGACACGAGCGGAAACGCGCCGAAATACATTACGCAAAGCGGAATCGAAACCGACGACGCGGAAATCATCACGGAAAGCGAATCGCGAAGAAATTTCGGCATGAAACAAAGTTTGTCGCTTATCTGTCGCGAAAAAAGAATTATCGCAAAACTGACCGCGAAAGACAAAACGAAACCCGCGCGGAACAAATCGAAAGGATTGATGACAAGCACGACGACGAAAGCGAAAGCGATTCCGTTCACCCTGTCTTTCTTCTCGCCGACGCTGTCGATCAAAGCGGCGACGGAACACATCACCGCCGCTCTCACGGATGAAGCAGTCATTCCGCAAAGATATGCGTAAACGAACAATAAACAACTTATAGCGAGACTTTTATAAATCTTTCTTATGCGAACGGGTTTGAAAATCAGCATAAAAGCCGAAAAGAGAAGCCCGACGTGCATACCCGAAACGGCAAAGACGTGAGCGATTCCGCTGAGCCGGTAAAAATCGATCGTTTCATCCATTTCGTCGGTATCGCCGCGAAGAAGGGCGCGCGCCACGGCGTACTCTTCCTCATCGAACCCCTCGGACAAAATAGCGTCGGTGAACATCGCGAAACGGGCGTAAAACCGCTCGCTTTTGCCGACGACGTTATAATAATAAACGTCCGCGGAAACCATCGTCCGCCCGTAAATCACGTTGGACGAAAGTCCGTATCCGTCGAAAACGTATACCGGCGCGGCGGTGCAGACGACCTCGACGATATCGTACTTTTCAAGTTCCTGCGGAGCGTATTTATAGTAAAATTTACCGCCGCTTTTGCCGTTATACGTACAATTTCTAAGCGTTACGAAATAATTCCCGTCGTTTTCGTAAACCGATTCGACCTCGCCCGAAACGAAATAACCGTCCGCTTCGAATCTCCCGCCCAGATACTTATCGAAAGCGATATTGCCGGCAAGCAATCCGAGCCCCGCGAAAGCAAAACAAAACGCCGAAGTTATCAGAAAGACCTTTCTTCTGTCCTTTATGCAAAACGGCAACGCGACGCATATCGCCGCGAAAACCGAAGCGAAAGTCAACGCCGCCGCGAACGCGCCTTTTGCGGCGAGTCTTCCGAAACAGAATATGCCCGCGCCGAAAGAAAGGGCGCAGAACAGTATCGGTCTGTAATTAATAGGTTTTCTTAAAAATCGTAAGACTTCCCCTCTTCCGCTATCGTCCATTCTCCTTTTCTTCCTGCGCATTCAATAATTTCTTCACTGCTATATAACGGGCAAATATGCGAAATAATCAACTTATTGCCCCATTTATTGCTATACTCAACGCATTTTTCCACGCTTAAATGCGGAGACGAATCGCTGCGGTCGCGCTCCAGAAGTCCGCCGTCCGCAAGAACGACGTCCGCTCTTTTAAACAGTTCTTCCGCCGCGGGGCAGACGTTGGTATCGCCCGTGTAAGAAAAACTTTTTTCGCCGCCCGCGACGTTCGTTTCGTCCGTTTTATCCGTTTTGTCTGTTTTGCCCGTTTTAGCCGTCGCGTCCGTTATATTAACGCCGTAACACGTTTCGGGATGATTCGTTCTGAAAAATCGGAGTTTCAGACCGCAAAAATCATATTCCTTTTCCTCGACGTAAGTCACGTCGAAATACTTTAAGCGAGAAATTTCCGAACACGCTTCGCGATCGGACTTCGGGCAAAACACCTTTATTTTCTCATAGAATTTTCCGACCTTGTCGAGTTGCTGAAGATAATACCCGAAAACGGGCAAATCGGCGCAATGGTCGGCATGGAAATGCGAAATTATGACGCAACCGATTTTTTCGGGCGCGATTTTTCCTTCGAGCCGCGAAAAAACGCCAGAACCCATATCGAGGACGAACGAGGCTTTTTCGGTTTCGAGCAGATAGCCGCTCGTCGCTCCCCCGACCGCGGGGAACGGGCCGTATTTTCCGAGTACGGTAAGTTTCATTTTTATTCTCCAAACGTTTGCATATAATTTAAAATTTATGATATAATATAGTAGATAAAATCAGCCGCAGGCGATCGCATCGGAACCCGCGGCTAAATCTGCGGCGTTCGAAACGGAAGTTAATTAGATCCACAAATCAAATAAGGGAGCCCGCAAGTTCCGGATAATACGTTAAGCCCGCGGCTGCGGTGAACCGAGCCTATATCGACGGAAAAACGGATTTATCCGACAAGGCACCCACCTGTTTTTAAAAACGGGTTGATTTTTCTTCGCGTACGGCGCAGGCAGATCTCTCGGACAAACGCGATTTCCAAGCCGCGAAAACGGCGACGAAATCGCTTTTATTTTACACCATCTATTTACGCAATCTATTTATGCACTTAATTTTACGCAATCTGTTTTACGTAAACGAAATTTTTCCCGATTTACGCGAACGGATATTTTACCCGCACGGATATTTTGCCCGATTTACGCAATCGGACGTTTTGCCGGATTTATCCAAACCGACATTTCACCTGAATGCATATTTCATTCAAACGGATTCGGATAGTCGACCTATAAGGCGATTAAACCGCATTTTGCGTTTTAAACAAATAAATGACGGGCTTCGTTTAAAAATCATTTAAGCAACGAAATCGCTTCTTTCAGTTCGTAATCGTTTGTTTTGTCGACGGCAGGCTCGTAAATTCTGTCGGCATAATCCGGCAACGAATTTTTCGTTACGCCCACGCCGTGAATGCTCACGCCCGAAACGGGCCAGTAAATTTTTGCGGTGGTGACTTTCATCGCGTCGCCTAAAACGGGATTGCGGAACGTGGTCTGCATAATTCCCTTTCCGTAAGACTTGTAAACGTAGCCGCCGTCCGTCGCGGTTGCGGACAAAACGACGCTCACGCGTTTTTCCGTATCGTAATCGAGCATCGCCCCGATAAGAGCCTCGGATGCGGAAGCCGTTCCCGAATTGGCGAGTATGACGATTTTTTCGAAGCCGAAATCGGCGTAATCGACAGAGGACGAAACAAACCTGTCCTCGCTGCCGTCCTTATAAACAGCCTTGGAAACGAGATTTTTCGTGCCGTTTTCCGCGCCGATGAAATGCGAAGCGATATCTTCCAGAATATCCATATATCCCCCGCCGTTATTCCTTAAATCGAGAATGAGTTTACTCTTTCCTTCGGTTTTGAATTTTTCGAGCGTTTTTTTCATCTGCCACGCCGACGAGCCGACTTTACTCGAGCCGCCTCTGCCGTTGAACGACGAATATCTTATATAAGCCGTTTTATCGTCAAGTTCCGTCAATCCGTCCGAAATGCGAACGAGCGTCATATTCTTTCCGTCTTCGTCCTGAAAAGAGTAATAACCCGCGTTATCCTTATAAAAAACGTAAGTCTCCTGATAATTGCCGAACGCCAGCGTAACGATTTTTTCATCGCCCGAAGAATCGAGTTTAAGAGAAAACTCCTCGTCGTCCGCTATCGACGAAAAAATTACGGAAAGTTCATCGGAATTGCTTACTTC
>CAVJNC010000005.1:3100-28053 GCA_963650905.1 Subdoligranulum sp. APC924/74 | reverse complement strand
GCTCTGATAACGTCGCCCTCTTCGATTCCCGCTTTCTGGGCGGGCGAATTGCCGTTGACCGTAGAAATTTCGAGCGTAGTTTTATTATACCCGATGCCTATGCCCTTTCTTCTCCCCGCCGAAGCGTTGACGACCGCTTCGTACTCCTCTTTCGTCATATATTTCGAGTATTGATCGATTATACTGTTACCCATAACCGAAACGAAATCGTCGGATTCTTCGAGATAATACTTTTTATAGGTTTCGACGATGAATCTTAGCGAAGCCATATCCGGATCGCTCACGTCGCGCAGGACGAACCCCGCGAAGAACGAGCCGATAATACATATCGCGCTTATCGCGACGACGAGAATTCTCTTGAATATTTTAGCGGATTTATTCGATTTGTTTCCTTCCGTAATTTTTTTTTCGTCTTTCATTGCAGCCTCCGTCGGGTATATTTTCATGTAACGTTTCCGCAGTCGCCCGCGTCAACCGACCTGCGTCAACCAAGAAGTTCAACCAAGAAGTTTATATAATATGGTCATGAGACGGAACGTCATCGCGTCCTGAAACTTGCGGATATCGAGCCCCGTCGACTTCTCGATTTTGTCGAGCCGATACATCAGAGTGTTTCTGTGCATATAGAGATTGCGCGAAGCCTCGGACACGTTCAGGTTCGCCTTGAGAAATTCCGAAGCCGTTTCGAGCATTTCCGGATCGGAAAAAACGTTCTTCGTTTCCGGTTCGGATAAAACGTTCAGGAACTCTTCGAGTTTATACCTCGGCAAATCCTCGAGCATTTTTATGAAAACGTAATCTTTATAGGTGGCGACGGCGGTTTTTATTTCGAACAAACCGCTCATTCTCACGGCGATGGTCGCCTGTTTATAGGAAACCGCGCTATCCGAAAAAGAACCCGACATTCCGCCGATGCCGATTTTAACCCTTATTCCCAACTCCTCTTCCACGCTCTGCACCATAAGATAAGCGTAATCCGTGAAGGACTGAAAGTCGTTTTCCTGCGAAGAACCCTCCTGAAACCTGACGTAAGCGCACGAAATTTCGCCCGTCGCGACGACGATATCGCGGGTGTCGGATTTGAAATTTTCGAGAAAGTCGATAACGTCGTCTATCGAACCGCCCTGAGAATACACGACGTAAACGCAACAAGGCATATCGGGAATGCCGAATTTCCTGACGTATTTCTGAGCCTGCAAAGCGTTACATTCGCCGAGAAGCACGTTTTTAAGCGATTCCTTTTTAGTCGTAGAAGATTCTTTCCCGCCGATATTTTCGAGCATAACCGACATAACGCCGGCAATATCTTCGCCGTTACCGCTTGCGGAATCGACGTATCCGACGTATTCGTCCGCTTTGTGGCGGAATTTAAAATAGGTTTTCCCTTTATCGGCGGCGTTTTTTATGCCGTCCACTTTTCCGTCGGCGCGCTCGATAATCTCTCCCGCGACCGGCGAATAACTTTCGTCGCCGTTTTCAAGATACACTCTCACGCTTATTCCCGTGCGTTGTCTCACCGTGTCGATCAGCGCGATTATTTCGTTATCCATCGTATTTCATTCCTTTTCCCGAAAATCGGGAATATTTAAGTGCGTTTTATCGTTTTTTATTTTTATCCGGAGTTTTCAATACTTTTTCGCTTCCGCGCAAAAATCAAGACATTCCTTTTGCGAAAAAATCAGATCGTCGAGTTTTGTGCGATAATTATAAAAGAACGAATAACTTTCCTCGATTTTTTCCGAACCGGCGAACGGGAAAATGACTTTGAATCCGCCGTCCTTTTTCACGAACGCGCGGGAAATCTTTTCACCCGTAAAGCCCTTTGACGCAAGGACTCCGCTTATTCTCATCTCAACGTCGATAAGCGCGAAAACGATATACGGCGCGTAATTCTGCGAGCGGACGTTCTTTGCGAGAAACTCCGTCACATTCGCCCCAAAAGCGAATTCCCCGTTGGTTTCAATATCGAAAAACCGCTCTATAAGCCGATTAACGCCGCTTTTTGTGCATGATCGATAAAAATACCCTGCGGCGGTGAGATATAACAATCCGTTATCCCCGCAAACCGACAGGCAACCCGATTTCCGATAAACGGCAAGTTTTTTACCTCTGCGTCCGAACTTGCAATAGTCGTCGCCGAGTTCGGTTTTAACGCCTTTTACCTGCTTATAAATATATTCGCATAAGGATTCGTAATCGCCGACGCCGCTTATTTTGCAACCGACGCCCGGAACGAGTTCCCTCTTCCCCTCGAAAAGGGCGGCTTTCGCGAGTTTGTCCACCGCCTCGTTATAACTGTTGTTGCTATGCCCTTTTACTTTTTCGAAGGTGATTTTAACCGCGCCCGAGTATTTTTTCAGTCGCTCTACGTAAAAAAGCGAAACCGCGCTTTTCGCCTGCCAAAGTCCCGTCGCCCACGCGGAAAGCCCCTCGTAGTCGTGGTATATTTTCAATTCGTCGTAGCCGTTCAGAAACGCCCACTTCACCGACTCTATAACGCCGAGAACCTCTCCCGCGACGTTCCGCGAAGAGATGAAATCGGGATTTTTTCCGCTGTCGCAAAAGGACGCTCTGTCGCCGTCCGGCGAAAAAACGAGCGCGCCGAAAGAATACGCCCCCGCGGACTCTTCAAAACTCCCGTCCGTATAAGCGACGGCGAAACCGTTTTTAAGGTCTTCCGCCACGGCGTTTTCGGCGTAATCCTTATCTTCGAGATAAAATTCCGCCTCTTCTTTCGTTGAAAAACTCTTATATTTATAACCTTTTTTGCCCGCGATGAAGTCCTTGCAGGTCTCCCAATCGGTGAAAAGGTGTTTTTCTCCGTTGCCTTTCACGGCGTAATACTTACTCAATACGGCTCCTGTTTTGCGTTAACGCGCGGCGATTAAAACAATACGCCACTTTTATTTTAACACAAAACACGCCTTTTTACAACTGATTTTTCCGATAACTTTATTTTTCAGGTCGCTCGCGGCGGATTTAACCCCGATCAAGCCTCAAAACCGAGCGATACCGACCTTTTGCGACTAAAAAAAAGGAAGTCTGACGCAAATCGGACTTCCCTACGTTATTTATGGTATATCAAAAAATATAGTCGCGATACCGAGGCGGATAGTATGCCCGCCGAAAAACGATTATTTCTTTATTTCTTTATTTCTACGGGGCGGTCGGTTTTCACCGATTCGTCGGCGGCAAAAACCGTGAGATGCCCGTTTATGCTATCCGATATATCGGTGCAGGAAATCGACGGTCGTTTGCCGGCGATATAGTCCAGAAAATCCGACACAAGACCGCGGTCTCCGCCGTAATGTCCGCCCGTTTCGCCCATTTTATCCTCGAAAGAAATTTTTTCTTCGGTGAAAAAGTCGGTTGTTTTATCGAATTTTCTTAAAATCAGTTCGCCGCTCGGATCGCCCTCTATTTCGCCCTCCGTTCCCGAAACGAAAATCGTCCGCGTGGGCTTCATCGAGCCTAAGACGAGCAAATGGTTTGCCGTACTGCCGTTTGCGAATTTAATCACGACGTTCTGATGGTCGAGCAGATCGCCGTCGCACTTGAATATGCATCTGCCGTGCGGATTGTTCGTTTTAAGCGATTCGTATTTCTCCGCTTCGGTAACGTCCTGCCAGTTTTTGCCCGTACATTGCCAGGGATACCACGGCAAAACGGTGTTTTTGATATACATCGCTTCCGCTTCGTAAACACATTTTTCCCTGACGGCTTGCGGACAATCGACAAGACACCTTTCGCCGCAACCTTCGGGCGCGTTTTCTCTGTTAAAATACGTCCTGTCGCCGTTACTGTAAACTTCGGCGGGCGTCGCGGAGTTGTTAAGCCAGCAAAGCAAATCCATATCGTGGCAACATTTCGCAAGAAGCAGAGACGAGCCGCATTCCTTTTCGGAATTCCATTTTCCGCGGATATAACTTACCGAAGAATGGTACGCGCCGACACGTTCGCTCGTCGAAATGCTCTGTATTTTGCCGATTTCGCCCTTTGAAATAAGTTCTTTTATTTTCTTATAAAACGGGGCGTATCTCAAAACGTGGCACGTCATAAGTTTAACGCCGTTTTCGTCCGCCGTCTTTTTTAGAAGCAATAAATCCTCTTTGTTGTTGACGAGCGGCTTTTCGAGCAACATATGATAGCCTTGCTTCAAAAACGGCAAAGACGTTGCGAGATGCAACTTGTCCATAGTGCCGTTGATGACCGCGTCCGCGATTTTGCCGAGTTTCAGAACGTCGCCGATATCTGTGAAACACATATTTTCGGGAACGCCGAAATTCTCGCGCATATAACGCAATCTTTCCGGATCGGGATCGACGCACGCGACGATTTCGATTCTTTTGAGATTCTCGTAGCCTTCGTGACAATATACGGTCGCTCTGTCGCCGCAACCGACAACTATTATTTTCATTTTCACGTTCATTTTATCCTTTTCTGAGTGATTTTTATAACCGGCGACTATTTCAGCGCGCCGAGTTGTATTCCTTCGATAAGTTGCTTCTGGAATATGATAAACACGATGAGCATCGGCAACATAAGTATGACGCCGTAAGTCATCTGCATGTTCGGAGCCGAGTCCAGTTTGTTTTTCGTCGTAAGATATTTCACGTATAAAAACAGGTTTATCGTGTAATTACGTTCGCTCTGCACGTACAGAAGCGGACGCATAAAATCGTTCCACGCGCCGAAAAACGCGGTGACGGCAACGTAAATGACGACGGTTTTGATGAGCGGCATCGTAAGGTAAAACATTTTGACGAAAGCGTTCGCCCCGTCGAGTTCGCTCGCTTCGAACATTTCCTTGGGAATCCCCCTGATGAACATCATTATCAGAAAGATATTCATTATACCGCCGCCGAAAAACGACGGAACGGTGAGCGGAAGCATCGTGTCGTACCAACCGATATCCACGAAAATTTTGAACACGGGGAGAAGCAGAAGTATCCCGGGGATCATCATCGTGCAAAGCCCTAACGTAAACCAGAATTGCCTTCCGATGAATTTCACTTTCGTAAAAGCGTAAGCCGACATAAACGCCGTGAGCGGCACGCCGACAACGTTGCACGCGCACATGAGAAGCGTGTTTTTCAAACCCTGAATGAACGTCGTGTCCTTAAACGCTTCGACGTAATTCGAAGCCGTCGGGTTTTTCGGGAAAATCCCTACGCCGAGCCCGACTATTTCTTTCGTCGTGAAAAAACTTCTCGAAACCATTATGAATATCGGAAACGCCGCGAGCAAGGAGAAAAAGACGAGGATTGCATAAGTCGCGATTTTTCTTGAGAGCGATAATTTGTTTGCGTTCATCTTTTTATTCCTCGTAATAAATATTCTTGTTGAATTTAAACATTATAATCGACAGAATGCCGACGACAACGAATAAAACGTAAGACAACGCGCTCGCCAAGCCGTAATTATATCCGCCCGCGCCCTGCGTCTGGTTATATATGAGCAATCCGTAGAAATTCAGATTGCCTCTGTAACCGCCGCTCGGCGAAATCTGAAGCACGCTTTCTCCGATCTGAAACGAACCGATAAGCCCGCCGAGAACCTGCAAAAATATAAATCTTCCCATAAGCGGAATCGTGATTTTCACGAGGGTTTTCGCCCTGCCGCATCCGTCGAGCGCGGCCGCTTCGAAAACATCTCTCGGCACGGAATTGAACCCCGCGATCCACATCGGCGAAGAACACCCGAACGAGAAAAAGCCCGTAGCGATAAACGACGCCATCGCCTCGACCTGACTTTTGGATTCCAGCAAACCCGTACTCTCCAATCCCATGCTCGCCCGCACGGTGTTTATCAGTCCGTATCCGTTGGACGAAAAGATATACTTCGTTATAGCCGCGCCGACTATCCCCGGTATGATCGCGGGAAGGTAAACGATGACTCTGAACGCCTTCGTTCCCTTTACTTTCATCGTTAAAAAATAAGCGAGCAAAAACGACACCGCGATCGTGAGCGGCAGGTTTATCGCCGTGTAGACGACCGTCCGCGCCATGGATTTCAGTATTTCTTCATCGGTGAACACCGTTATATAGTTATACAATCCGAAATCGTCCGCATTGAAAGCGCCGTCCAGCGGATTGTAATTTTTAAACAAACTCTGCGCGAACGCTAAAATCAACGGATAAATCGTAAAACCTATCATTCCGACAAGAAACGGAATCAACAGGACGTATCCGGTTATATTGTTTATAACTTTTCTTTTCTGCAATTTAATCATTTTGAATTTCGATCGGGAATCCGAATAAAAGAATGTAAACCGTCTTTTAATCGCTGCCGCGGATTCGGGCAGAAAACAAGACGGTTTACACACTCCGTTCTGCAATTTAACCTTATTATGCCTTAAGCAAAGTTTCAAGATCGCTTTTAAGTTTCTTGTACGCTTCCTTTCTGTCTCCGGTCTCGACGTAAAACGTACTCATCATAGATACGAGTTTTTCGTTTATCGTCGTATGTTTCGCGACCTTAACGCCTTTCAGGTAGTTCATCGGCAAATCTCTTTCCGGATATTTAACGAAAGCGTCATGATTGGCGTTCTCATTGACGGCCTGTCTCCATGCGGAAGTTTTACTGTCTGCAAGAGATTTAAGCACCGGCACGCCGCTTCCCGTGGCTCCGATCACCTCCTGCCCCGCTTCGGAAACTACATACTTAAGGAAATCCCATGCGAGTTCGAGTTTTTCTTCCGAGCAGGAAGTCGTGATTGCGTATCCCGTGCAACCCATACCGATATAAGACGGAACGCCCGCCTCGCCGTCGGTAATTCTCGGCACGCTCGCGAAATCGAGATCGACGTCCTCGAGGGTTCTGACGTAAGACTGAACGCTGGGACGGGAAGTGAACACCATCGCCGCCTGCCCCGCGCCGAATGCGTCGGTTTCGCTTTCGTCGGGAGAAACCGTATATCCTTCGTCGGAATACCGGAGAAGAGTATCGAGAGCCTTGGTTACTTTATCGAAATTTTTGAAAGCCTCGTTATTTTCGAGATCGAACAAATCGCCGCCGTAGGTTTTTATAAACGGATAATAAACGGCGTACCATTCCGTCTTCATCTGCGCGGGATAGAAGTCCTCTATTCCGAATTCTTCCTTTATAGCCGCCGATTTCTTCTTGAGTTTTTGGCACACCGAAACGAATTGTTCCATAGTCCAATCGTCGCTCGGCGCGTCAACCCCCGCGAACTCGAAGATATCCTTGTTGTAACAAACGACTACTTTGTTGTAATCGCGCGGGAGCCAATAGTAATCGTCGCTGTTCTGCCCGCTTTTCGCTATCTCCATTGAACTTGCAAAATAATCGTCCGTGTTGAAGTCGTCGCGGTTTATTAAATCGGAAATCGATCTGTACACTCCCTTATACGTCCAGTATTCGCTCGAAAAATCGTAAACCTGAACCATATCGGTGAGCGTTTTCGCATAAATACCTTTAGAGAGCCAATTATCGAGTCCTGTCGTAATTTTCGTTACCTCGATTTTTTTGTTTTCGTTGCCTTCCGATTTCTTATATCCGTCGATCAGTTTGTTAATGATGTTAACTTCGTCTTTTTCGCTTACGACCGCAATCGTAAGCGTTGCAGAATCTCCTTTGTTGCCGGACGAGCCTCCGCAACCGACAAAGCAGGTTACGCAAATCGTTGCGGCAAGCGCCGCCGCCAGAATTTTTTTAATCATTTTTTACTTCCTGAAGTTTTTGGTTTTTTATTTTATTTCGACTTTGACTTTTTTGAGACCTACGGTAACCGAAACGTAACCGTCGTTCACTGTATAATCCGTAGTCTCCTGCCCGTCGACGTACACTTTGAACGATTCGCCCGTCGCCTTGATTCTCAATTCGACCTTGGTGTTGACGTTTACCGCGCCTTTGACGGACGAGACGCTTATACTGTTTTCCTGCAACAACACGTTATAAACCGCGCTGCCGTATTTAAGATTGCAAAGTTCGATTTCGCTCGGTCCCGCGCCGTAATTGGTGAACGAAAGCAGGTCGAACTCTTTTACGTTCATTCCGAAAATCGCGTCCGCGAGGGCTCTCGAGAAAAGTATGTTTTCAAGGAATTCGCTGTCAAGCCCGAGCGCGCCCGCGCCCTTGCCGGTGGACGAACCTTGCACGGAATATACCATATCTCCGTTTCTTCCGGCGTCAAGTTTGTTATAGTACGCGTCGAAGAACGCGTCCCCTTCTCCGCCCGCGGCTTTAACCTTTTCGTACCAAGCCTGAATTTCTTTCAGCCTCTCGTAAGCGTTGTCCGCGCCGAGCACCTGCGCTCTTGCCAGAACGTCGTAATAACTCCAGCAAAGCACCGCGCCGCCCGATTGAACCTGTCTCGAGAACAACGTTCCGTAAACTTCCTTAGGACTGTCGTCCGATAAAATGTAGCCTTTGATTATGGCCCATCCGAATTGTCCGCTCGTGTCGCAAGTGGAAAATCTCGGAGCGAATTCGTAGAAATAAATATCGTCGCCTTTAGACAAGTCGGATTCAACCGTTCTGTCGCCGTTGATCCACTGCATTATCGAAAGTCTCTGCTCATCCGTTCCGAGCCCCGCGCAGATCGCTTCCTCGTTGAAATAAACGTAACCCTGATCGGCTACGGCGCCCGTATCTTCTCTTATGCCGAGAGCGAATCTGCCCGTTGCGGAATTCCAGAGTCCGCCTTCGTTTTTATAACTGCCGTCCGCCTGCTTCACTGGGTTGATTTCTTTGCTTACGTTCTCTTTAACCTTCGCCATAAGCGCGGTAAGAGACTCGGACGTGTAGTCGTATTCGACGGGATCCTCGCCTATAACGCGATTTTTAATCGAAACGTCTTCGACTTCGATATCGTTCGCCTCGCAGATTTTTTCCAGAGTCGCCATATAACCGAGATTCTTATAGAAAGCGACGTTCGCGTTGAGGTTTATTTCGGGTTCTGCAAGAATATCCCAGTAACTGCTGCCTAAGCCGTTGCCCGTGTTAACGCTCGTGACGTTTCCTTCTTCGTCCATCGTAATGCCTATGCCGTTATGCCCGTTGAAGAAACCGACGTCTATAAGTCCGTTCTCTCCCTGCAGACAATGCGTGAAGAAAAGCAACGCTTTTCTTGCCTTCGGCATCGTTTGTCTCAGTACTTCGATATCGCGCGTGTATAAAACGTAATTGTAAAACGATTCTATATAAGCCGTGGTGAACTGATGCTGACGGGTGTCGTATTCGGGACGTATATAAGTCAGCGAACCGTCCGAAACCGAAAGCGTCTTGCCCTGTTCGGGCTTGAATTCGAGACCTATAGCGGTTATCGTTTTGCCGTTCCAGTTTTCGTTGAGATACATCGGCCAGTAAGTACGCGCGCCGTAAGTCGAATATTGGTCGTTATAAATCGTAACGTAATCCTTAGCCGCCGCGCTGTACCATACGTCGTCTCCGCCTTCCGTAGTTTTCCAGATAAGGTATATATCCTCGAGATTTTCGGATTTGAAATCCATGTCTATCTCAACGAAAGCGGCGTGATATCCGTTCATTCCGCCGTGAGCAGACATAAGGCTCGCGAGATCGTCCTTATAAAATTTAAGACTTTCGCCCGCGTCGATGGTCTCGGACGAAGCAAATCCGGCGCATCCCGTTTTTCTCGAATCGGACGTGTCGAACGAGCCGTTCTCCGCCGTCCAGTTGCTGCTCGTGTCGTCTTCGTCTCCGTCTTTATCGAATTCGAACGACCTGATATACATATCTTTCTTTTTTCCGTTGATAAGGTCGTCGAGACTGAGTTTCCAGTTCGGGAAAGTCCACCCTTGCGGAAATCCGCCCCACGAGTTCACGTCCTTTTTGTTCTCGCGGTGCATATCCGCGTCGTAAACGTAACCGTAATCGTCCTGCGTGCGATTCTGCAGGAATTTCGAGTAAATCTCCGATATCTTATCCGAGCCGTCCAGAGCGTTCGCGTTGTGCCACACAAGCCCCGCCGTCTGCCAGCCCATATTGAACGAAATTCCCTCGGGAATGGAAATGCTTCCGATCGCATAATCGTCGTAACGGAGATTTCTGCGGGTTAATTCGTTATAGAACGAGTCGAAAGAAGAATCGCTCGACGTAACCTGCAAAATATCGCCGTCGTATAAAGTTCTCGAACCGCCGCCCGAACATCCCGCGGAACAAAGCCCTACCATCAACGCCAGACCTGCCGAGGCTAATTTAAATCCCTTTTTCATCTTATCATACGCTCCTTTTACGTTTTATTATAACCGCTGCGACCGCGGCAAAGCATGCCTGCAAACCGAACGCGCTTCCGACCGAACCCGAACATCCGCTTCCTGCGGACTCCGTTTTCGCCGTGTAAGTGAGCGTGACGTTCGCCGTGCCGTAACCCGTGTAAACGATCTTCCCGTAATAAACGTAATCGTTGTCGTCGGACGCGCTCACGTCGTATCCATCGCGGGCGAACGCGCCTAAATCGATCGATTCGGTGCTTTTTACGATCACGGAGTCGAACGAAACGTCCTCGGGACCGCTTACCGTAAATTTATATTCGCACGCCCTGCTCCAGTTTATCGCCCAGTTTTCGTAATGTCTTTCAACGCCGCCT
This sequence comes from Subdoligranulum sp. APC924/74, assembly GCA_963650905.1. GTDB lineage: Bacteria > Bacillota > Clostridia > Christensenellales > Borkfalkiaceae > UBA10281. Next base: position 17,483 of record CAVJNC010000005.1, on the reverse strand, counting down.
TCGTCCGTGCTGACGATTTCGCCGCTGAAGCCCCACTCGTTGTTGACGAACATAACGTCGGAAGCGATCGTTTTCACGCAATATTCTTCGTCCGCGGTGAGATAGGGAATCTTGCAATCTTTAAGTATCTTTATCGCGTAAATATGCGTTCCGTCGATCTGATCGTTAACGCAGAAACCTAAATCCGCAGGGCTGCCGAATTGTCTCAAAGTCATTCCGCCTTTGAAATAGTCGCCGAGCGGCTTTATCTCGAGATTCGTGACTTCTCCGTTCTCGCCCTTCGTCGCCGTGTAGACGAAAATCTTATCGAGAATATCCGTAAGGCCGAACGTCAGATAAACGTCTGCGGAAGAGTTAACGGGGAAATTCTCCGTCATGCGGATGAGAATCCATCTGCCTCTCTCCGCGCCTTCGGCGACCTTTTCCTCGGCCTGATAGGTAACGGTTGAAACGCTGATCGCTCCGAGATTTTCCGCCGTTTCCGGCACTTCCTTTCTGCCCCAGCCGAACGCCTCGTTCACGGAAGAATCCGCGCCGTAGCCTTTATTGTAGAAAACGTATTCCTTGTCGGTCACGAGCCAATCGGTGATTTCGCCGTCGTAAACGGGAAGCACGCAATCTTTTTCTATCACGACTTTATAAATCGTTTTGCCGTTATACGTAGTCGCGTAATCTTTGATACTCAGGAACAATCCCTTCTGCCCCCAGATCGACTGATCGGCATAGCCGTTGAATATCGTCGACAAAGCGACGGGATCGCCGTTTTTGGACAGATAAATCTTTATCTTGTCGAACGTGGCGAACTCCGAACCGATATTGTTGTCCTTTTTGACCGTTCCGTTGTAACCGTCGGAAAGAATTACGAGATAACCTCTGCGCTCCGTATCGTCCTTGTCTGCTCTCACCTGAACGCCGCTTATCGTCGTTTCGGTTCTCTCTTCGCCGTAAACGAGCCATTCGCGCGACATATACTTTGCGTCGTCGTTACCGTAGTTGTTGTTGTAGAAAACATATTCGTCGTCGGTAACGAGCAGGTTCACCATCGTGCCGTTGTAAACGGGAAGTTTACAACCCGATTCTATAACTATTTTATAAATACTGCTTCCGTTGTAAGTTGTTTCGTAATCCTTAATGTTCAGGAACAATCCGTCCTGCAAGAGAACGGACTGGCTTGCTTTTCCGTTGAAAATCGTCGACAAAGCGATCGGATCGCCGTTTTTGGACAGATAAATTTTTATCTTGTCAAACGTGGCGAACGTCGTATCTATATTCTCCTTGCACAACTCGCTTACTTCGGTTTCGGTGCTTGCCGTGCCTGCGTAGCCGTCGGAAAGAATCACGATATAAGAATTATCATCGGCGGCTTTGCCTGCGTTTTCGCCCTCCGGATATTGCATCGCTCTCACCTGAACGCCGCTTATCTTCGTTGCGGTTTCCGTCGGCGCGATCCACGTATATACGTTTACGTCTTCCTCAACGGTAAGCAACCGATTATCGGTGTTGATAAGTTTAAAGCCTTCTTTGAAGGTTATCGACCAATCCTTGGTGAATCCGATTTCGTCTTCGATATATTTGTTCAGTATCTTTATTTCGATTTTTCCGTCATTACACGTAGCCACCGAAACAGGAGCAAACCAACTACCCAAACTCAAAGGAGAAGATTCTGCGCCGGTGCCTTTATACTTTTCACTCATTTTGTTTGCCTCGATTATTTCTCTTACGGTTTTTCCGTTGACAAGAATATAATCGGTTATATCTACCGGATTAGTTCCGTTTGTTACTTGCGTCGGACCGTTATCGTTCCAATACAAATATTCGGTACTGCTACCGGGATATACAAAATTTGTACCGTCGTTAAGATTAAACTCGAACAATCGGAATTCCCAGCCTGCATTAGTAACGTGAGTTTTCATCTGCAGTTTATCCGAAATAACGATTTTATATCTAGCGTATGCCGTCTGATCTTCGGTATAAGTCCACGTATCGCCCTCTTTGATAACGTTGTCGCCGATATACCAACCTAAAGCCACGTATCCGTCTTTTGCGGGAATTTCGGGAAGTTTCCCGATTGTGCCGCCCTTATAAACGACCTGCGTTCCGACGGTTTCTTCGCCGTTCTTTAAGGTAAGCGTGCTTTCGATACCCCAATTAAATGCGCCGTACTTTGCGCCGTCGTTACCGAAGTCGATATTGCGGAAAACGTATTCTTTATCGGTATAGAGGACGTTGGTCACGCCGTCCTTAACTATCGGGAATTCGCAACCTTTTTCTACCACTACTTTATATATAGCGCTTCCGTTATAAGTGCTTTCGTAATCCTTGATATTAAGGAACAGTCCTTTTGCCCATGTGCGTTGATCGAGGTATCCGTTGAATATATCGGTCAGGTCTTTGTAGTCTTCGCTGCTCGTGTAAACCTTTATCTTATCGTAAGTGACGAGCGACGAATCGATTCCGTCTATGTTCTCCGTGGCGGGATAATCGCTCGACAGAAGCACGAGATAACCGCTGCGCTTAGTATCGGCTTGAACGGCTCTCACCTGAACGCCGTCAAGGCTTACCGTTTCTTGTTCGGGAACGGAATCTCTCCAATCAAACGAACCGGACTTTTTCTCTTCACAGTTGTATGCTTTATTATAAAAAGTATATTCTTTATCGGTATAGAGGACGTTGGTCACGCCGTCCTGAACTATCGGGAATTCGCAATCTTTTTCTACCACTACTTTATATATAGTGCTTCCGTTATACTTGTCATAGTCCTTGATGTTAAGGAACAATCCCGGTTGAGTCCAGACGGTCTGATCGATATGGCCGTTAAATATATCGGACAAAGCAACAGGCGTTGCCTCACTGCTTGTGTAGATTTTTATCTTATCGCACGTAACAAGCGACGTGTCGATATTTTCCACATTCGTCGTGCCGGTATATTCGTCCGATAAAAGAACAATATAATTTCTACGTGCTTCGCCGCCGCTTCTGACTTGAATTCCGCTAAGAGTTGCCTTACCGAGTATGCGTGTCCAGTGTTCATTTGCGCCGTTTTTCATTTCGGATTTTCCAAAATCACCGTTCACAAACACAAACGTTTCCGCCGTTTCGTACACTGCGTTTCCGCAAGGAAGTTGACAACCTTCTTCGATTTCAATTTTATATATAGTCGAACCATTGTAGGTAGCATAGTCATTCACGGCAAGCATAAGTCCGCTGCTACGCCAAAGATTCTGAATCCACCGAGAGCCGCAAATATCGGTTAAATATTTACCTTCAGTATCGTCTGCGGAAGTATAAATTTTAACCTTGCTCTTTGTGTTATAAGTTTCAGTATTGGAAACATCGGTGCCGACCGTAACAGACGAATACTCAGAGGCTTGCAACACGATAAAGTTATAACTGTCGTTATTACCCGTACTCCTCACCTGAACGCCGGTTACCGTTACCGAAGTTATATCTTCTGCGTCTGCTTGTTTCGCGTTCTGAGCCGAGAAACCTATCATCGCAAGGCTCAGCGCCGCGACAAAGGCAAGAGCCAGAACTAAAAACGTCTTCTTGCTTTTTGACATCTTTTTTCCTCCAGTCTTATTGACATTTATTTTGCCGGCGAAAAGCCCGATCGCGGCTTTCCGCTAACTTCCGTTTTGAAAATTCGTTTCCCGAGCGTTTGCCGAGAGGTAATCGCGCCGGAACTCTGTCTGCCGCAAATAATTGCGGCAGAACCCTTTTAAGGGAATTTCGTTTGTTTGCGAAGTAAACAAACGAAGCGGTACCGCTTCGATGCCCGCCGGAAATACCCTGTGAACGGCGGAAGCATAAAACGCCCTATGAACGATAGCAGTATACAACTTAACGATGATAAAGTAAATGTTTTTTTTTGATTAGAATATGGAATATTTTGCAATGCTTGCCATTCGTTTGACAATAATTTTATATTGTGATATTTTTTTGATGACGCATTCGCTCGCGTTTAAAGGGAAATTATGAAGCGCAAAAAAAGAAAAAAGGGCTATTACCACATCAACGAAATCATATTGAAGGACCTCTACCCTATAGACGTCGGGTATGAAGAACATTCCTTGCGCAAAAAACCGTTCAGGAATAAGTATCCGTATTATTTGCTGCATTATGTGGTCGGCGGCGAAGGCTCTATCGAAATAGACGGAGTTGAACGCGTTTTCGATAAAAATTCCGTGTTTATTCTCCCGCCGAACAAGGAAATCGTTTATCGCCCGAACCAAGGCTCCGCAGCGGGAAAAACGACGGGGTGGAGTTATTACTGGTTGAATTTTAACGGACTCGAAGTGAAAAAAATACTTTCCACGCTCGGCATAACCGATGAAAATTTCTTCTTTCAGGATAAATTCGACGGTTTGGAAAAGTATTTTTCGGGGCTTTTCGACGAGCGGTTTTCCGATATCGAAAGATATTATGCCGCGATGTCGGCTTTATCGGGCGTTTTTTCCGAACTTCATCCAAAATCCTATAACGACGCGCCGCAGAAAAAAGCGGCTTCTTTCGACGATATTTTCGAATATATTCAGAATCATATTTACGACACGGACTTATCCGCCGCCAAAGTTTCGGACGCTTTTTATATGTCCGGAAGTTATTTCTCGAAATTATTCAAAAAGAATTTAAACACGTCGTTTCCGAGTTTCGTCAACTACGAAAGAATCAAAAAGGCGACGATTCTGCTCACCACGACCGATCTGCCCATAAAATCGATAGCAAACACGGTGGGATATAAAGACCAACTTTATTTCAGCAAGATATTCAAAAAATACCGCTTGTTTTCTCCGGAAAACTATCGGCTCAGCCACAAGTAACTTATCCCCTGCCGAAGTTTAACGACGCGTTATTCTTTGCAAGCAAAGAAACCGCCGAAAAATCGCAAGAAAATCCCCTCCGCCGAAAAATCGCAAGAAAATCCCCTCCGCAGACAAAAGGACAAAAATCGTCTGTCGCCGAAAAACGGCAAGGAAAAGTCCGGCGTTGACACTCGCCGGACTTGAAAATATTTCGTTTGATTTAACGGTTCACATTCCCGACGATTTTTCCGTCGTGTCGCCATCGGAGTCGGTTTTTTCACCTCGTCGCCGGAGACAGATTTGCCGTCGTACCGCCGTCGGAGTCGGGTTTTCCCGTCTCGCCGCCCGTTTCACGTTTTGAATTTCTGTTTGTCGTGAACGGAAATATCCTCGCCGAGTTGCACCTCGATAAGTTTCAATTCCGTATCGGCGGTCACCGTATGACGGCAACCGGCAGCCATCGTGATCACGTCTCCCGTTTTAACTTTTCGTTCCGCGCCGTCGACAATCGTCCGCCCCTCGCCGGAAAGCACAACCCATACCTCGTCGCGGTATTTATGATTGTGATAATTCATTCCGTGGCCTTTGTTGAGAGTCACCTTAATGGTTAAAGACGACTTCTCCACGTCAAGCACCCTGAAACTGCCCCACGACTTTTCGGCGAACATTATTTGTTGTTCGAATTTATCCACAAAGGGCTTTATATAAGAACTCTGTTCCTTATCCGAAACGAGAATCCCTTCAGGCGACGCGGAAATAACCACGTCGCGCAAGCCCATCGCGAGAACGGGTACGTCCAGTTCGTTTATGATATGCACGCCCGAACATTTGTCGTTCAGTTCGCCTTTCCCAATAACGTTTTCATTCATCGCTTCTGTGAGCGTGTTCCACGTGCCGAGATCTTTCCACGTACCCGAAAAACGGACGACCTGTATCATAGGTTCGCGCTCCGCGACGGCATAATCGAAAGAAATCTTGTTCAGAGTTTCGTATTTATCATACAAATCACGATAGTCCCTGAAGTCTATCAGTTCGCGCGCTTTGTTCAGTACGTAACCGAGTTTATATGCGAACACGCCGCCGTTCCAGAGCGCGCCTTGCGAAATATATCGTTCCGCGACGTCCGCCGTCGGTTTTTCTTTGAACGTCCTGACGAACGCGACGTGTTCCCCGTTTTCGGGAATGATATACCCGTACTTTTCGCTCGGATAAGTCGGCTCGATACCCATCAGAACAAGGTTCGCTTCGCGCTTATCGGCTTGCGCCGAAAGTTCCTTCAACGCCTCGAAATAATCGTCGTCGACGTAAGGATCGACGGGGCAGACGACGACCGACTCGGACGGATCGACGCGCATCACGTCGACAAGATACGCCGTAGCAAGAACGATTGCGGGGAAAGTGTCCCTGCGGCAGGGTTCGACGCTGATTCCCACGTCCTCCCCGAGTTGATTATGGATTGCGGAAACCTGCGTTTTGCTTGTTGCGACAGTCACTTTTGCGTCGGCGTCGACCTTCCGGATCTGCCTGTAAACGCGTTGCGCCATCGACTCGTACCCGCCGTCGTCTTTTCTGAAAATTTTTATGAATTGTTTTGATCGGACGTCGTTGGAAAGCGGCCAGAGGCGTTTTCCCGAGCCGCCCGACAATAAAATAATATTCATGGTTACTCTGCCTTTGCTTTTATCTTTCCGCTCTCACGGGATTATTGAGGAAATCCTCATACGAAAGACGAATGCCTTCTTCCAACTCCGTTTTATACGTCCAGCCGAGCGCGGTCGCCTTGCCGACGTCCAGAAGTTTTCTCGGAGTTCCGTTCGGTTTCGTGACGTCCCATTCGATTCTGCCCTTATAACCGACCGCTTTGGCTACCAACTCGGTCAGTTCTTTAATCGTCAACTCCTTGCCCGTTCCCGCGTTGACGGTTTCGTTGCCGGAATAATTGTTCATAAGAAAAACGCAAAGGTCGGCCAAATCGTCCACATATAAAAACTCGCGCAACGGAGAGCCGTCTCCCCAGCACGTAACGCTCTCCGCGCCGCTGATTTTCGCTTCGTGAAAACGACGGATAAGCGCGGGCAACACGTGACTGTGCGTGGGATGATAATTGTCGTTAGGGCCGTAAAGATTCGTCGGCATAACCGATATATAATCGGTTCCGTACTGACGGTTCAGAAACTCGCAGTATTTCAATCCGCTTATCTTCGCCAGAGCGTAGGCTTCGTTGGTTTTCTCGAGTTCGCCTGTCAACAGACAACTTTCCTTCATCGGTTGCGGAGCAAGCCGCGGATAAATGCAGGAAGAACCGAGAAACTCCAACTTCTTGCACCCGTTTTTCCATGCGGAGTGAATCACGTTCATCTCCAGCATCATATTGTCGTACATAAAGTCCGCCAACGCCTCGCTGTTCGCAACGATACCGCCGACCTTTGCGGCGGCAAGAAAAACGTACTCGGGCTTCTCGGCGGCAAAGAACTCCTCCACGGCGTCCTGACGTTGCAAGTCGAGTTCCTTATGCGTTCTTGTTATTATATTGTCATACCCCTGACGTTTAAGTGCTCTTACTATCGCGGAACCGACCATGCCGCGATGCCCCGCCACATATATCTTCGCGCTCTTTTCCATCGTTTTTACACTCCTTTCCCGAGATATTTTTCAGGATTCATACGAATTTGTTCTTCGGCCCTTTCCACGGCAACCTTTTCCATATCGTGTTTCGTCATAATTCCGACAAGTTCCTCGAAACTTGTCTTGGTGGGATTCCACCCGAGTTCCGTTTTCGCTTTCGTCGGATCGCCCCAGAGATTAACGACGTCGGTCGGGCGATAAAAGTCGGGCGAAACCTCAACGATTACCTTACCCGTCTTTTTATCGATTCCTTTCTCATCCGGTCCTTTCCCCTGCCATTCGATTTCGATTCCCGCATAATGAAACGCAAGAGAGGCGAACTCGCGCACGGAATGTTGCACGCCTGTCGCTATAACGTAATCTTCGGGCGTTTCGTGCTGCAGAATCAGCCACATACACTCCACGTAATCTTTTGCGTAACCCCAGTCGCGAAGGGAATCGAGATTACCGAGATAGAGTTTTTCCTGTTTACCCTGCGCGATTCTCGCCGCCGCGAGAGTGATTTTTCTCGTGACGAAGGTCTCCCCGCGCCTCTCGCTCTCATGGTTGAAAAGAATGCCCGAGCAACAGAACATGTTATAGGCTTCTCTGTATTCTTTAACGATCCAGAAACCGTATTGCTTGGCAACGGCGTAAGGACTGTAAGGATGAAAGGGCGTCGTTTCAGACTGCGGCACTTCTTCTACTTTTCCGTAAAGTTCGGACGTCGACGCCTGATAAATACGGCACGTAGCGGCCAGTCCGACCACGCGGACCGCTTCGAGTACGCGAAGAACGCCGGTCGCCACCACGTCGGCGGTATACTCGGGAACGTCGAAACTGACTTGCACGTGGCTTTGAGCCGCCAAGTTATAAATCTCGTCGGGCCTGATTTCTCCGATGAGTTTTACAAGGGATATCGAATCCCCCAGATCGCCGAATTTAAGATGAAAACGAGGCGTTCCTTCAAGATGAGCGATTCTCTCTCTGAAATCGACCGAGGAACGGCGGATCATTCCGTAAACCTCATACCCTTTCCCCAACAGGAATTCCGCCAGATACGATCCGTCCTGTCCCGTCACGCCTGTAATCAATGCTTTTTTCATATATGTAACCTCCATAACGTTTCTGTTTGATTTGTCTGTTGCAAGCTTCTCTGTACGGCGCCGGATTGCGACGCCGAAAATACTACCCGTTATGCCTCATCCGCTTCAATTCGTTGATCAAATAAACGGGATTCAAAGATTTCAACTGCAAATAACCGTTCCGTCGCGTGGGTTTATAAACGCAGACGAATACGACGTTGACGGCAAACTGCGTTATGACCGTAGCGATTGCGGCGCCGCTTGCCTCTAATGCCGGAATCAAAATCCGGTTAAGTCCTACGTTCAACAACGCTCCCGTAAAATTGATTAAGATTAAATGTTTCTGTTTGTTTTCCGCCAGAATCCATATATCTCTCGCTCCTCCCAGATACGAAAAAGAGCAATACCAGACGATGATCTGAAGTACGGTTACAGACGGCGTATAATCTTTCCCGTATAGCAAGGTTATTATCAAAGGCGCGGCAGCCGTAAATACGATACTCTGCAGAACGGAAAGATAAATAACAACGCTATACAGGCATATCACCGCTTTTTCATATCTGACTTCGTCTCCGTTGTTTTTATAATCAAAAATCATCGGACGCAACGAATCTATAATGGCGGAAAACACGAATCCCGTCATTCCCGCGCAAGTCGCCGCCGCCGAATAATACCCCGTCGCCGAATCGCCGACCATTAACTTCAACATTATTCTGTCCGTCTGCGCGAATATAGTAATCATCATGTTGGACAATATATAATATTTACTTCGCGCGAACATTCTCTTTGCCGTTGTCAGCGAAAAACTTAATTTCGATCCGCCTTTTCTTTTGTAAACGGCAAACAACAGAATATCTATAAGCATAAAATCGATAGCGTTCGATACGGCAAACCAGTAAACGTTTTTATTCGCGATTAACAAATATACTTTATATGCGGCGACTATAATGTACGATACAAACGACGCAATTGCCGAGTATTTAGCCAACAACTTTGCCTGATACCAATACTGAATTAAATCTATGCTCTGAAAGACAAGCAGTAAACTGTATAAAGAACATACGATCAGAGTCTCCGTTTCCCCAACGTTTACCAATGCGACGAACGATATTATACCGGCGATACAAATCAGTCCGGAGCAAAAACTCATCGTGATTGCCGTGCCTATCGTTTCGCCTTCTCTCTCCGGATAATTGATTATCTCCTGCACTAAAATACCCGTCAGTCCGAGATACATCACGGGGGAGGCAAACGCCACCAATGAAGCCGCGTAATTAATCAATCCGTAATTTGACGGACCGAGAAAACGCGCCGTCAGCATCGATATGACTAAAACTATAAGCGACCTGATTATTTGAACTCCGATTATCCACGAAGCATTTTTTATTACCTTTTTACCTTCCATTTAAACCGTTGTATAAATCGACGTATTCTTTAAATTTGTCGTCTTTATTGAAATTTTTCGATCGGTTTCTGCAATTTTTTTCGGAATACGGTCTTTCTCTGCAGATTCTGCGAATCTCCCTTTCCGCCATATCGATATCGTCGCGCGGAACGACGCAACCGGAAAAATCATCGATGCATTCCGGACTTCCTCCCGAATCAAAAGTGACGACGGGCGTTCCGCATGCTTGCGCCTCTATATTCACCATTCCTAAAACCTCTTCGCGTGTAGGATTAACAAACAAGTCTGCCGCGGTATATATTTCGGCAAGTTCCGTCTGATTCCTCGTTCTGTGGATTGAAACGACGTTTTCCGGCAACAGTTTATCCACGTTGTCGTCGGTTCCGACCAACACGATCTGAAATTCTTCGCCTTTAAGCCTTTCGGCAAGTTCGATGAAAACGTTCAACCCCTTACGCTCTCCCCATGCGAAAGCAACCCCGAGCAGAATAAATTTATTTTCGGCAATTCCGTATTTCTTTCTGAAATCAGACGGCGTCGGCTTAAAAACGTCCGGATCGATACCGTTATTTATGACTTTGACCGGATAGTCTTTCAAAAACGACCGCTTCACTAACCCCGCAAGCCATTCGGACGGAGTAACGATCGTCAGATTTTCAACGCCCGTAAACCATTTCTTCTTCAAAAAATACATCCTTGCAGAATTATCGACCAGACTTACGGGATATTCTTTGTATTGCGGACACTTGCGGCAACCCGTTTGCCATTTATCGCACTTTACAATATCGAAATACGGACAATGCCCCGTAAAAGCCCAGCAATCATGCAAGGTCCAGACCACGTTTACTTTGCTCTTTTTTATGTATCCGAACAACAAAGATAAGTTAACGTAGCAATTATGCAAGTTGTGCAGGTGGATTATATCGGGCTGTATGGTCTTTAACCGTTTTATCAGTTTTTTGGTGGCAAAAAAGGAGAAACAACCGTTTAATCCCGTCAATTCCGACAATCTGACGTGAATGTTCCTGCTCAGTCTGCTGCCGATTAAAACCGCATTGTCGACTTTCGTCCTTAAATTATCTCTGGCTTCAGGATAGCAACACCAGACCTGATTGCCGGCGCTTCTTGCGACCTCGGCAATTTGCAACATGATTTTGCCTGTACTGCCAAAATTTGTCGCATTTATTTCTACTATCTTCATATTGATAATTCACCGCCATTCCTATTATTTTTTTTGATAAATTTACGTTGAAACCATCATTGTTCCGATGTAAATCCGGCCTTTATCAATTTCCCGACGCGCCACTTTTCAAAAATTCCCGAAGGAATTATCTTTTTCGCAAAATTGTAAAATTTCTTTCTTTTTTCAATCTTCCTGCTTTCCGCCGTAAAAATCTTTTGATCTATGATATTATTCTCAAATCGACTTCTTAACATCTCAGATTCCGAAGCATAACTCCCGTTGCAACTGCACCCGCCGAGTTCGAATTTCGAAACGGGATAATCTATGTAACAGAATCTCGCGTTATTTAAAGCCGCTCTCAGAAAAAAGTTAAAGTCCGCGGCGATCCTGTATGATTCGTCATATAAGCACTCTTTCATTAATCCCGCGCCGATAACAGACGACGGATGCCCGAAAACCATGTGTTCCTTAATCTCGCTGATTTTCTGCGGTTTAGTGAGTTTGGAATAATTTTTATAACGGAAAACGGTATCCCCGTAATATATATCCGCGTTTTCCCCATTCACGATAGACTTATTGATTTTATCCAACACATCCGAAGAAGCAAGGCTATCGCCGGCATTAAGGAAGAGAAGCCACTCTCCGTTGGCTTTCTTTATACCTTTATTCATCGCGTTATAAATACCCGAATCTTCCTCTGAAGATATCTGAACGTTAACGCATCGAGCCGTTAACAGAAGTTTTTTTTCAAGTTCATACGTTCCGTCATTTGACTTACCGTCCACAACGATATATTCAAAATCCTGAAACGTTTGGTTCAGAACGGAATTTATAGTGTTCCCGATATTATTAACTTCGTTATAACTGACTGTTATTATTGAAAAAAACATTATTAACCCCTAATAAATTTTGTCGGTTTGCGTAAATAATCTGCGTGAGTTATTAATCTTGTCATACCCGAATAACACCAACACCGTTATAAAATACGAACTGTAATACAATCCTATATCCATTGTAAAAATAGCGGTGCAAATAAGTATTGTCGCAATCAGAAGATTGTTTTTGGATAGAACATTCAATAAATACGAACAAAATCCCAATATCCCGAACGCAGATAAAAATGCAAGCGTTCCGCCTGTTAATACGTTATTACCCAATCCAATGCCAAATAACGGACTGCTTATGAAATATTCAATTGATTTTGAGATACTTCCAAACCTGATCCCTTCCGACGAGAATTCATTGAAATTCTTTGAATTCAATATCGACAAAGTGTTTTTGAACCGTTCTATGTAGTATTCAAACATACTACTTTTCGATAGTATCACAACAATTGGAATGCAGACTATTGAAGCAATAATAATAGTTGCTGTTTTATTTACATTTCGAGAAAATGCAAAATGTGTCACGAGTAAGACAAAAATAAAAAGGACAGATGAAAATGAGCCGCTTATAAACAATATTATAATACAAATCCAAAATAAGACCTCTCCTTTTTTTAATTGATTTATCGCCAGAACATCAAAAACACCTGAGAACAGTAATGTTATTGCAAAATGAGATGGTTCTTTGCAAAGACCTTGTAAAGCAATTAAATTTCCTCTTTGTACTTGCCAAGTCACCTGATTTATCGATATTCCAAACACTTTATCTACTATCTGGCCATAAAGATTGCTATGAAAAATATTCTTCGTTACAAATTCAATGCATGCTATTGCGAAAATTATTTTTTGAATAAGTAATATTTTCTTAATCAAATAGGCTCTTATAGGTTCATCCATTGGCTCAAGAATGTTTTTGCAAATGGCTATAACCATAATTAATCTTATCGCCACTAAAATAGAACGCATATTAAAGTTATCGGAAAAAGGAAACATAATTTCATAAACCATGTTAACTAAAATCGCACAAAGAAGAATACTAAACGATATAAATCTCTTGTCTGTAATTCCGCAACGTACTATAATTAACATAGCCTGAATAAACAAAATCAACCATAAAACATCCGAATAAGTAATCTCTATTGTCATTATTGTTAACAATTTTCCTGAATTGGCAAACAAATCAAAAAACAACAATGCCAACACTAAATTTGCTACTCTGTATTTTTTATTCCTTACCACGATGAACTGATATGCAATAAATCCTAATAGAAATAACGACGCAACCGGCATCAAATCACCTCTTCATTTTTAATTTAAGTATTCATACCCCAGTTCAAGGCCCATTTTTTGAACTTTGTAATATTTCAGTTCGCGATGCCTTATTACGGCAATAATCGGAATGCCCAAAGTTAATTTCCAATATCTTTTTTTATATTTTTTTCTGAAACCGTGTTTTCTGCAAAGATATCCGAAGCCGCAACTGTAATAAAAAGCACGTCTTACTTCAGCGTCGGATGTCCTTGTTCCTATCTTTCGGGGGTGATAAAACACGATTTGAGGCGAATACAACATCACTTTATTTTTACCGAGCAGTCTGTATACTAAGTCGTAGCCTTCCTGAGAACCGAATATACATCCGACACCCATACTCTCATCATATCTGCAAGAATCGAATATTTCTCTTTTCGCAAACATAGTAGCCTCAACAAACACGCCATCCAGATCATCTTGTCTCAACAATTGTTCTTCAGTTTTGAATTTTATAACAGAATCAATGCCGGATTGTTTATCGACGCACTTTCCGAAAACACAATCACACTTATATACAAGCAATAATTTCATTGCTTCCTTGATTGTACTCTCCGTAAACTCCGCATCATCATCGGGGAAACATATGTAGTCGCCTCGGGAATGGTCTATCCCATAGTTTCTGGCTTTTGATGATCCTCTGAAATTTACTTTGTGCTGAAATAAATTCAAGTTGATTTTATACCGTTCGCATACAGAATCGATAAGCCCGTCCGTATTTTGATCCACAACGATTATTTCATAGGAAATCTGTCCGATAGCCTTCTGAAACGATTGAAGAAGGCTCTCAAACTCTTTTTTTCTTCCTAACGTCGGAATAACAACAGATAACTCAATTTTCATTTAATACGCTCTCCGTCAGCCGTATATATTGTGACGCTATATTTTTTGGGGTGTATTTTTCAAGCAGATCGTCAACTTTGCTTTTATCCGGCAACCTGAGTTCTCCCTCCATCATATCGGCCCATTCCGACGGGTTTAACGGATCTTCGACGTAATTCAGCAAACCGCCCGTCACCTCTTCTAAACTTGTGCGCTTCGTGGTGAGTACGGGAACGCCCATCGCCATCGCTTCCAGCGGAGGCATTCCGAAACCTTCGAATATGCTCGGA
>CAVJNC010000005.1:0-3090 GCA_963650905.1 Subdoligranulum sp. APC924/74 | reverse complement strand
CAAAAACGCCTTGCAGTTCTTATAAAGCATATTTCGTTCGTCGTTTTTTACGAAATTCGTAAAGACGACGTCGTTTTTTAATCCGTTTTCCGCAATCAATTCATCTAATTCTTCGCGTTTTCTGCCGCCGATTCCCGAAACGACGAGCGGATAAAACGCCTTTGAATTTCTTTTCTTCAATTCGGCGACGGCTAACACGGCGGTTTTCAGATTCTTATGCAAAAACAAAGACGAAACAGTGTAATAATACTTTTCTTTATCGATCCCGTATTTCTTCAGATTTTCCTCGCCGAGACAACCGTCGGCATTAAGTTCGATAGCGTCGTATATAACTTCGACTTTATCTTCCGGAATTTTATAAGCGTTGACGATATCGTCTTTTACGTATTGCGAAATAGCCACGACTTTTTCGGAACTCTTCACTGCGTTTTTCCACCCCGCTTTCATCCATGCGACGCGAAATCTGCTGAAATATTGCGGATAATGCATTGCCTGAAGGTCATGGATAGTCGTTATAAATTTTATTCCGCGACAACCCAGATACGGCTTACCGTAAACCGGCTCGATACACGCTTTAATGCCCGACTTCCGCAACGTTCTGCCCATTTTAAAATTTTGCCAGAAAACCCGCTTTCTCTGGTTTGCCGAAATCGTGTTGCAAACGATCCGTTCAAAATGATTTTTATATTTTTCGAAACTGTCCGCATTATCCTTCGCCAACAAAAGAACGAACGATATGCTTTTATGTTCGGTCTGAGCCAGACCGTCCAGCAAATTTCTTACGCAAGATTCGGTTCCGCCGACTTTGTTGTGTCTTACCCATGTAAGATCGATCGCAACTTTTTCCATATATTTAACCCAATATAAATTTTGCCGTTTCAATAAAAAGACATTCCGCGAGATAATACGTAAACCCGTACCCGTTACGCTTATAGCAGGAATATTTTATTTTTGCGCGCCTGAAAACTTCTTTAAGCGACTTTTTGTGAGATATTCCGTTCAACGTAAAATTCGCAAGCACGACGTTTTTTACCGTTACGCGCTTATTCGCCTTGCGCAAACGAAGCATCATATCCCAATCGTCGTAAATACAACGGCAGGCGTACAACCCCTCTTCGTTATAGGTTCGTTTCGTAATAAACGTCGTGGGATGATTCCAGTGCCGCGTGGAAGGACGTTTATCCTCTTTCGAATGTTTGACGGTTATTTTTCCGTCGTCGTGCACGAGATTCAGATCGGCGTAAAAACAATCGAAAGGGTTTTCGGCATAAGTTTCCGCCACGGTCTGCGCGGCGACGGGTTCATACCAGTCATCGGCGTTTATCATTCCGATAATTTCGCCATCGGCGAGGGTTATTCCCTTGTTCATGGCGTCGTAAATACCGTTGTCTTTCTCTGAAATAATACTGTATTTTATCCCTTTCTTTCTGAACGCTTCTTCATACCCGCGACAGATCGATATCGTATTGTCCGAAGACAATCCGTCGACGATTCTGTACTCGATATTCGTATACGTCTGATTTAAAACCGATTCTATCGTTCTGCCGATCGTTTTTTCGCTGTTAAAAGACACGGTAACGATCGAAATCAAGGGTTTATGATTTTCCGGATTGAAATCTTCACTTTTCACGTTCCGTCTCCTCTATGCTTTCTTTAAAACCGATCGGACGATAATTTTGCTTATACCCGCTCATCTCTTTGTCGTAGGTCAGACTGCCGAACGCCTTGTTTACGGATTTTGCGAACAGTCCGAAAAATTTCAACGCCGGCCCGAAACCTTTCACGAGATAAATTTTCTTTCCGTGCGCGGCGGCTATCGTTTTCGCCATCTCGCTCGTGTTCGTATACTCGGCGTTTTGCGGGAAAAACGTTCCGCTCTCTTCGTTGTCGATCATAAGGCGCGCAAACTCGCAAAGGTTCTCTATATACAACATCGAGCGTTCGTTCTTTACGTAAGGGAAAAACCTGAATTTCAAAGCGATCTTACGCAACGCGTTGTAATTCCCCTTGCAACCCTTACCGTATATCATCGGCGGGCGAAGTACGGCAACGCGAAACCCGTCCGAATTCATTTTCTGAAGAGCCAGATCGGCCTGAAGTTTGCTGTCGCCGTAGCAACCTTTCACGCAAGGTTCGGTCAGCGAAGTTATTTTTCTGTCTTTGCATCCGTTATACACGAGCATACTGCTCATAAAAACGAATTGTTTAACGCCTTCTTGCTTGGCTTTTCCGGCGGTTTCTATCGCCAGATCGCGATTGACTTTATAATACAAATCCGCGTCCTTTTTGTTGCCCGTATCATGGGCTATCCCCGCGACGTGAAACACCGCGTCGTATCCGGCAAAACTTTTTTCCCGCCAACCGCCGTCCGTCATATCTACGGTGTCGACCGAATACTCGTCGCCGAATTTTTTCAGATAATTTTCGAAAGAGACGCCGATATAACTGTTCGCTCCCGTGATCAGAATGTTTTTCACGACCTGTCCTCCGCCGTTTCGCTTTCGGTTGTTTCCGCTTCTTTTTTATGTATTTCGCCGGTGCCGCCTTCGACCACGCCGTCGTGTTTTAACACCGAACCGATTGTGCCGAAGAAACATTTGCAATCGAAAATAAAACTCAGTTTTTCGACGTATTCGCCGTCAAGACGGGCTTTTTCGGGAATTTCGAGTTCGTCTCTGCCGTTGATCTGCGCCCAACCCGTAAGCCCGGGTTTAACATCGTTTGCACCATATTTATCGCGTTCCGCGATCAAATCGTCCTGATTCCAAAGCGCGGGACGCGGACCTATAATGCTCATCTGCGCGGCGAAAATATTAAATACTTGCGGTAATTCGTCAAGACTGGTTTTTCGTAAGAACTTGCCGACCTTTGTTATGTACTTATCGGGGTTTTCGAGCATATGCGTGGGCATATCGCGCGGCGTGGACGTTTTCATCGTGCGGAACTTCAGAATTCTGAAAATTTTCTTATTCTTCCCCACTCTCTTTTGCGTGAAAAATACAGGTCCCGGATCGGTTACGAAAATCGCAACCGATAAAATTATCCATACGGGAATCAGTATGACGATCGCAATAAATGAAAGCGTTAAAT
>CAVJNC010000004.1:0-34832 GCA_963650905.1 Subdoligranulum sp. APC924/74 | reverse complement strand
GTATAATATACGGGAGTTCGGCGAACGAACCCCGCTTACGGAGCGAACGGGCGATATTCGATCGTTCGGGGCGACCGCGGGAGAATCGTCCGTCGGAGCGCGCGATTTAAAAGCGTAATTATATGACAAGGTAGGAGAAATTTATGGAAGAAACAATCAGAAACGTGGCTGTCATCGGTCATAGCGGCGAGGGCAAGACGACTCTCGTCGAAGCAATACTTTTCAACGCCGGCGCGATAGACAGGCAAGGCAAAGTAGACGACGGAAATACCGTAAGCGATTTCGATCAGGAGGAGATAGCGAGAAAAACGTCGATCAGTTTGTCGGTTTCGAGGTGCGAATATACGGACAGGAAAAACCGCCGCGTCGCGTTTAATCTTATAGACGTTCCGGGGTTTTTCGATTTCGAGGGCGAAGCGAACATGGCTCTTTCCGCCGTCGATAACGCGGTTATCGTCACGGGGGCGGGCGGAACGCTCACCGTCGGCACGGAAAAGGCGATAGAATATTGCCTCGTGCATAAAATCCCGTCGCTTCTGTTTATAAACGGACTGGACAAAGACAACGCGAATTTCATCAAAACCGTCGCCGCGATAAAGGAAAAATACGGTAATAAAATCGCGCCGATGATCATACCTAATATGGTAGACGAGAAGATGAAAGGTTTCGTCAAGGTGGCTTACGGCGTTCTCCGCGACTGGGAACGCAACGAACACCCCATTCCCGACAATCTTTCAGAGCCTTATAACGAGGCTCGTCAGGCTCTTTGCGAGGCAGCCGCCGAAAACGACGAGGAACTGCTCGATAAATTCTTCGCCGAAGGCGATCTTACGGGCGAAGAGATAGAGCGCGGCGTTAAACTCGGCGTTAAGGCTTGCACCACGATAACGGTGCTCGGCGGAAGCGCGTTGAAGAATCAGGGAATTTTCAATCTTATGGATAAGATGGTTTCCACGTTCGTCAGTCCGCAGGACAGAACGCCGATTATCGGCGAGGAAAACGGAAAACCCGTCGAACTCGTCGCCGATCCGAACGGAAAAACTCTCGTGAGAGTGTTCAAGACGATAGTCGATCCCTTCGTCGGAAAAATGAATATTTTCAGAGTGATAAGAGGCACGGTAAGGTCCGGCGACGTCCTCACCGATTCGAGAACGGGCGCGAACGAAAAAGTAAGCGCGATGTATCACGTTTTCGGAAAAAAGCAGTTTCCGGCGGACGAAATGCCCGCGGGCGATATAGGCGCGTTCGCGAAACTTTCCGACGTTCAGACGGGCGATACCCTTTACGTCGGCGAAAAGATAACCCTTCCGCCCGTCGAAATGCCCGCGGCGGAATACGCGATGTCCGTCGGCGCGGCTAAAAAGGGCGACGAAGATAAAGTTTTCTCGGGGCTTCGCAGGCTTCAGGAAGAAGACACGTCGTTCAGAGTGGAGAAGAACTCCGACACAGGCGAAATGCTCCTTATCGGCGTGGGCGACACCCATCTCGCGGTAATCTGCAAAAAACTCAGAACGAAATTCGGCGCGGACGCCGTTTTGTCCGAACCCAAGGTCGCTTACAGAGAAACGATCAGAAAATCCGCGGAAGGCGAAGGAAAACATAAAAAGCAATCGGGCGGCGCGGGGCAGTACGGTCACTGCAAGGTGAGATTCGAACCGGGTGCGCAGGACGGCGAATACGAATTCGTGGACGCGGTCGTCGGCGGCGTCGTTCCCAAACAGTTTATCCCTGCGGTCGATAAAGGGCTTCGCGAAGCGGTTAAAGAGGGCGTTCTCGCGGGGTATCCCGTGGTAAACCTCAGATGCACTCTTTTCGACGGAAGTTCGCACCCCGTAGACAGTAAGGAAGTGGCGTTCGTTTCCGCCGCGAAACTCGCTTATCAGGACGGAATGAAGAAGGCTTCGCCTTGTATTCTCGAACCCGTGATGAGAATGGAAATAACCGTTCCCGATAACTATATGGGCGACATAATGGGCGATATGAACAAGCGCAGAGGTCGTATTCTCGGAACGGATTCCGTAGGCGGAAAAGCCGTCGTCACGGCGGAAGCGCCGCAGGCGGAAATCCTTAAATACGCAACCGAACTGAGGAGCATGACGCAGGGCAGAGGCAGTTACGTGACGTCGTTCGAACGTTACGAAGAAGTTCCTTCCAACCTGCAGGATAAAATAATCGCGGATAAGAAAAAAGAGGCCTGATAAGGCGTAAAATATTAATGAAAAAAGACGCCCGATAAGGCGTAAAATATTAATGAAAAAAGATGCCCGATAAGGCGTAAAATATTTGTCGGCTCTGCCGGCGGCGCAAAACCTGAATCGTGAAAAATCGGTTCAGGTTTTGTGCGGAGGGTAAATTATAGATGATATTGTCGGTATGTCCGAATCCGTGCGTCGATTGCACGATAGAACTCGATTTGCTGAAAGTCGGCGGACTTAACAGGATAGAAAATAAAATAATAACCTATTCCGGAAAGGCGTTGAACGTCGCGATAGGCGTTTCGCGGCTCGGCGGCGACAGTTTCGCTACGGGGTTTATGTTCGACGACAACGGGAAAATGTTCGTCCACGCGTTGGACGACGAAAACGTCAAAAACACGTTCGTCTGGAACAAAGGCTCGGCGCGGACTAATTATAAAATCGTGGACAAACGTTCGATGATGACGGAAATAAACGATAAGGGCGAGAACGTCTCGCCCGAAAATCAAGCGGAACTGGTTTCTCTCGTCGGCGAACTTTCGAAATCGGCGAGCGTGGTGGTTATGAGCGGTTCGCTCCCCGGCGGGGTGGAGGACGATTATTATCTCAAATTGTCGTCGGTTATCCCCGCGAACGTGAAGAAAATACTCGACACCGGCGGAAACAAAATGATAGCGGGGCTTCGCGGCGGCGCGTTTCTGGTCAAACCCAATCTCGACGAACTGCGCGAGATGACGGGCGAGCATTACGATTCCATAGACGAAATGGTGAGCGGCTGCGAAAGGCTTGTCGAGGCGGGCGCGGAAAACGTTCTGCTTTCGCTCGGCAGAAAAGGCGCGATTTTAACCGACGGCGACAAAGCGTATTTCTGTAAAAGCGCGACGGTCGCGGTCAACAGCACGGTCGGCGCGGGCGACGGAATGGTTGCCGCGGCGGCGGTTATGATAGAGCAGAACGCCCCGTACGACGAGATTCTGCGTTGCGCGGTGGCGGCGGGAACGGCTTCGGTAACAACCCCGGGGACGAATTTGTTTTACAGAGATAAGTTTATCGAAATTTACGACAGAATAGCCGTTGAGAGAATAAGATGATTAAACGACAGGCGTAGAAAAAGGGCGGTTTCGGACCGCCCTTTTAGTGTGTTTTTTCGTTTCTTCGTACTTGTTTTATCCGTTAATCGGCGTTTTTTCGTGACCGATAAGTTCTTCTATCGTAATTCCGTAATAATCGGCGAGCAGAACGCATTGCCACACGTTCGGAATTCCTTTGTCGAGTTCTATCCAACTTATCGTGTTTTGCGGCAGTCCCGTCGCTTTTGAAACCTGAGTCTGCGAGGCTCCGAAAGCAAGTCTTGCGTTTCTTATTTCTTTTCCGTACATTCTTTTCACCTTCGACTTTACGCAATGTAATTTTAGCAAAATATTGCTTAAAATACTTGACATAGCAAAATCTTGATGATATAATCGTGAATAAGATTAGCAACATATTGATAATCTTGTAAAAACGAACGGAGTTCATAGCGTTTAAGTATCGTTTTTCGTTCGCTATATTGACAGAGGTTTTATCGTCGACAAGACGAAAAAAAATAACCAAGGAAGGTAAAATATGAAAAAGGAAAGTTACTTCAAAAGAATCAAAGAACCGATGAAAAGCGTTGAAGACGCAAAACCCATCCGGAAAGAAACGCTGATTTATCTGCTTATTTCGCTTGCGGCGTTTGTACTTTTTTCGGTGTTGGGGGCGACGATCGATTCGCTTGAGACGTTGTTTTTTATTCTGGCGCTTATCGCGTTTATCCCCACGGCGTATTTCGGAATAATACTATATTGCATAAAGAGAAGTATCGAAAGATTTAAAAATCTGCATTGCGAGTGCGGCGCGGAACTTGTTAACGACGAAAACACTTCGTGGAAAGAAGTCAAAAGAGAGTGGAGCGACAACGTTTCGAAAGATAAGGCGGAGGCAAAACTTTACGTTACCGTAAGGATTACAAGCAAATGTCCTAAATGCGGAAAAGTCAAAACGTTCGACGTAAAACTCTGTTCGGGGAAAATCTTTATCAGCGATTACGCGAACAAAGATATGATTGTTTCCACGCAATCTCTCGTGGACGATTATTTTGCGGGGATGATTCACGGGTAAAAGCGGTAAAAGCGTGCGTTACGGGCGGGCGACGGAATTTATTTTCGTCGCCCGCCCGATTTACATATTATATAAATGCGGGTTTTTAACGGTTAAAATAAAGCCCGATGCGGGCGATAAAACCGACTTTAAAAAATTTTTAAAAAACCGTGAAAAACGTTTGACAAAATGTTTTGCATAGTGTATGATGAATAGGCTGTGTTAAATATGGGTTGAGACAGAAAGTTACTTAATCCACGCTTGTTAACGGGAACCGGACCCGTTATATGAAAGTAGGAAGATAATTTCTGTTGACAATTGTGAGGGTTTAACCCTTGCGACTAACTGCGCGAAAAACGCGATAGAGGTCACTTGCAAACACACAGCGGCGAGTGATTTTTTTATTGGTTTAAGCGCGACACACACGGCAAAGTTGATAATATGTTAGTATAAAACGGAGGTAACAAAATGGCAGGTCAGAAAATCAGAATCAAATTGGCGGCTTACGATCACAAAATGGTAGATCAGGCAACCGAAAAGATTGTTGAAACCATGAAAAAAGCAGGCGCGAAGATAAGCGGTCCGATTCCCCTTCCCACTGAGAAAGAGGTCGTAACCATTCTTCGTTCTCCTCACAAGTATAAGGATAGCAGAGAACAGTTCGAAATCAGAACTCACAAAAGACTTATCGACATTTATTCCACCAACGCGAAGATCCTCGACAGTATTCATCTTCCCGCAGGCGTGGACGTAAAAATCAAACTCTGATTCGGATAAGCGATTAAACAGGTAAAAAGAATTTTTTAATATATTCGGAGGTGAACTTTATCTATGAATAAAGCAATCATTGGAAAGAAATTGGGTATGACTCAGATCTTTTCCGCGGACGGAAAAGTAATCCCGGTCACAGTCGTCGAAGCAGGTCCTTGCCCGGTCGTTCAGATCAAAACAACGGGTAACGACGGCTACGAAGCGGTTAAAGTCGGCTTCGGAAACGTAGACGAGAAGAGAGTGAACAAGCCCGACGCAGGTCAGTTCAAAAAAGCAGGCGTAGCGCCCCTCAAAGTTCTGAAGGAATTCAGATTCGACGACGTCAGCGCGTATACCGTAGGACAGGTCATCACTGTTGATACCTTCGCCGAAGGCGATAAGGTCGACGTTGTGGGACTCACGAAAGGTCACGGTTTCTCGGGCGTTATCAAGAGATGGAATCAGCACAGACTTAAAATGACTCACGGCGTAGGCCCCGTTCACAGAGAAGTGGGTTCTATGGGAGCGAACAGTTCTCCGTCGAGAGTTTTCAAGAACAAGCACATGCCCGGACAGTACGGTAACGAAAGAGTGACCATTCAGAATCTTGAAATCGTCAAGGTCGATACCGCTCGCAACGTACTTCTCATAAAGGGAGCGATCCCCGGACCGAAGGGCGGAATCATTACGGTTTCCAACACCGTAAAGTCGGGTAAATAAGGAGCGTGAAAAACTATGCCAAACGTTAAAGTTTACAATATGAAAGGACAAGAAGTAGGAACGAAAGAACTTAGCAACTTGTTTGAAGCGGAATACAACGAGCCGCTCGTTCATCAGGCGGTGGTGACAAGGCTTGCCAACATGCGTCAGGGAACGAAAGGCACGCTTACCAGAACGGAAGTCCGCGGGGGCGGTAAAAAGCCTTGGAGACAGAAAGGAACGGGTAACGCAAGACAGGGTTCGATAAGGGCTCCGCAGTGGATAAAGGGCGGCGTCGTCTTTGCTCCGAAGTCGAGAGATTTCAGCAAGAAGATGAACAAATTCGCTCGCCGCGGCGCGCTTTTGTCCGCGGTTTCCAAGAGAGTCGCCGATAACGATTTCTTCGTGATCGACAACATCGCCGTCAAGGACGGAAAGACCAAGGAAATGGTTGAATTCATGAAGGCGTTCAAGTTCGAGAAGAGCGTTCTCGTCGTGATGAGCGACAACGACGCGCTCGTTATCAGAGCGGCGAAGAACATCAAGGCTTTGCAGACTCTCCCCGTGAACGAACTCAACACTTACGACGTCGTTAAAAACAGCGTACTCGTAATGTCTGCAGACGCTGTCGATAATTTGCAATCCGTTTACGGAGCGATGTTCGACAACAATTTTGCGAATCAGGAGGATGACGAATAATTTATGGAAAGAGATATCATTATAAAACCTATTCTTTCCGAAAAGAGTTACGAAACCATCAAAGACAAGAAATACACTTTCATGGTTGCGAAGGACGCCAATAAAACGGAGATCAAACTCGAAGTTGAAAGAAAGTTCGACGTTCAGGTCGAAAAAGTCAACACTGTGAACTGCCACGGTAAACTTAAGAGAATGGGCAGATCGCAAGGCTATACGCCCGATTACAAAAAGGCTATAGTTACCCTTAAGAAAGACAGCAAGGGCATTAAGTTCTTTGAGTCGTTACAATAATACGGAGGATCTGAATTATGGGAATAAAGAGATATAAACCGACTTCCGCGGCTCGTCGTTTTATGACGGTTTCGACGTTTGAAGAGATTACCTGCACGAAGCCCGAAAGATCTTTGCTTGAAGATCAGAGACACACCGCAGGCAGAAACGCTCAGGGAAGAATCACCGTTCGTCATCACGGCGGCGGAAACAAGAGAAAATATCGTATCATCGATTTCAAGAGAAACAAAGACGGAATCGAAGCGGTCGTCAAGACCATCGAATACGATCCGAACAGAACGGCGAACATCGCCCTTCTCGTTTATAAGGACGGAGAAAAGAGATACATTCTCGCTCCTCTTGGCCTTAACGTAGGCGATAAAATCGTGTCCGGCAAGGACGCAGACATCAAAGTCGGCAACGCCCTTCCGCTCGAATTCGTTCCCGTCGGAACGATGATACACAACATCGAACTTCAACCGGGGAAGGGCGGCCAGATCGCGAGAAGCGCGGGCATGGCGGCGCAACTCATGGCAAAAGACGGCGGAATGGCCACTCTTAAAATGCCGAGCGGAGAAATGAGATACGTTTCGATCAAGTGCAAGGCCACGATCGGTCAGGTCGGCAACCTCGATCACGAAATCATCAGAGTAGGCAAGGCAGGCAAGACCAGACATATGGGTATCAGACCTACCGTAAGAGGCGCGGTCATGAACCCGTGCGATCACCCGCACGGCGGCGGCGAGGGCAAGGCTCCCGTCGGACACGCAGGTCCGCTTACTCCGTGGGGTAAACCGGCTCTCGGCTATAAGACGAGAAAGAAGAAGAATAAGACTGATAAGTTTATTCTTAAGAGAGTTAACTGAGGAGATTAGAACAGTATGAGCAGAAGTGTTAAGAAAGGACCTTACGTTCAGGAAAAATTACTTAAAAGAGTAGAAGCGTTGAACGCAGAGAACAAGAAATCCGTTTTAAAAACATGGTCGAGAAGTTCGACGATATTCCCTCAGATGGTCGGTCATACGATTGCCGTTCACGACGGAAGAAAGCACGTGCCCGTATATATTACGGAAGATATGGTAGGTTGCAAACTCGGCGAGTTCGCTCCCACCAGAACATTCAAAGGCCACGCAGGCTCGAAGACGACCGGTAAATAAGAAGGGAGGTAGAGAATAATGGCTACAAACGCTAGAGAAAGAAAAAAGAAGTACGTAGCGAACGCTAAGGCAGAAACCGGCGTTTCGGCAACGGCTAAATATATCAGAATCTCTCCTTACAAGATCAGACCCGTTCTCGATCTTATAAGAGGCAAGAAGGTCACCGAAGCGGAAGCGATGCTCGATAACATCCCCAAGGCGGGATCGGAACCCATCAAAAAGGTTCTTCTCTCCGCGGCTGCGAACGCAGAACACAACAAGGGATACGATAAAGCCGAACTTTACGTTAAAGCGTGCTACGCCGATCAGGGCCCGACGCTTAAGAGAATGCAACCCATGGCTCACGGAAGAGGATTCCGTATCTTGAAGAGAACGAGCCATATCACGGTCGTAGTCGACAACGCTAAGGCGGAATAACCAAGGAGGACGTTATGGGACAGAAAGTTAATCCACACGGTTTAAGAGTAGGAGTAATTAAAGGTTGGGATACCCAGTGGTATGCCGACAAGAAAGATTTCGGCGCATTCCTTAAAGAAGACTACGAAATAAGAAAATTCATAAAGGACACCTATTATGCGTCCGCGATTTCCAAAATCGCCATCGAAAGAGCCGCAGGCAGAATAGCGATCACGATTTACACCGCAAGGCCGGGTGTTCTCATCGGAAAAGCCGGCGCGGGAATCGAAGTCATCAAAAAGCAACTTGCGAAAGTTACGAAGGGCAAGCAGGTTTCCGTTAACATCATCGAAGTGAGAAAACCCGATTGCGACGCGCAACTCGTTGCCGAATCCATCGCCGCTCAACTCGAAAAGAGAGCGTCTTTCAGAAGATGCATGAAGCAGGCTATCGGAAAGTCCATGAGAATGGGCGTCAAGGGAGTGAAGGTTATGGTAAGCGGCCGTCTCGACGGCGCGGAAATCGCGAGATGCGAACAGTATCACGACGGTTCCATTCCTCTTCAGACTCTTCGCGCGGATATCGATTACGGTATCGCCACGGCGCACACCACGTTCGGCGCGATCGGCGTAAAGGTATGGATTTATAACGGCGAAGTTTTAGGCGACGCCAAAAGACCCGAAGGAGGCAAAGCGTAATTATGTTGATGCCAAAAAGAGTTAAAAGAAGAGCGCAGCACCGCGGCAGAATGACCGGTAAGGTCACCAAGGGCAACAAGATCGCATACGGCGATTTCGCTCTCGTAGCCGAAGGATCGGCATGGGTGACTTCGAACCAGATAGAGGCTGCCAGAATCGCGATGACGAGATTCGTCAAGCGCGGCGGTCAGGTCTGGATAGATATATTCCCTCACAAACCTATAAGCAAAAAGCCTGCGGGAACGAGAATGGGTTCCGGAAAAGGCGGAGTTGAGTATTGGGCGGCGGTTGTAAAACCGGGCAGAGTACTTTTCGAAATGGCGGGCGTTTCCGAAGCCGACGCGAGAGAGGCTATGAGGCTTGCCGGCTATAAACTTCCCATCAAGACGAAGTTCGTAGTCAAAGAAAAAACGACAGAAGGAGTTGAAGGTTAAACATGAAAGCGCAAGATATTCACGGTATGACCAACGATGAGTTGCAGGTAAAACTTGCCGAACTCAAAGACGAACTTTTTAACCTTCGTTTCCGCCACGCAGTAAACGAACTTGAAAATCCTAACGTTATTAATTCCACGAAGAAAGACATCGCGAGAATCAAAACGGAAATACGCGCCAGAGAAATTAAGGCGAACGTTTAACGCGGAGGAGAGAAGATGGAAAGAAATTTAAGAAAAGAAAGAGTCGGATTAGTTGTGTCCGACAAGATGGATAAGACGGTCGTGGTAAGCGTCGAACTCAAAGCAACTCATCCGCTTTACAAAAAGACGATAACCACCACCAAGAAATACAAAGCGCACGACGAAGAAAACGTATGCGGAGTAGGCGATAAGGTCAGAATAGTCGAAACCAGAAAACTTTCCAAGGACAAGAACTGGAGAGTCGCCGAGATAATCGAAAAGGCTAAATAATACAGGAGGAGCAAGAAATGATACAACCACAGACCAGATTAAAAGTTGCGGATAACTCGGGCGCGAAAGAAATCATGTGCATCAGAGTTCTCGGCGGTTCGTTCAGAAAATGTGGAAACATCGGCGACGTAATCGTTGCCAGCGTTAAGACTGCGACTCCGGGCGGAGCCGTAAAGAAAGGCGACGTAGTCAAAGCGGTTATCGTCAGAAGTTCCAAAGGGCTCAGACGTCCCGACGGAACGCATATCAGATTCGACGACAACGCGGCGGTAATAATCGACAATCAGAAGCAACCGAGAGGAACCCGTATCTTCGGACCTGTCGCTCGCGAACTTCGCGAAAAAGATTATATGAAGATAATATCGCTCGCGCCGGAAGTGCTGTAAGGAGATCGGACCATGAAAATTAAAAAGAATGATACCGTATATGTAATTGCCGGTAAGGACAAGAAGACCACGGGAAAAGTACTTTCCGTAGACGCGGAAGCCAACAAGATCAAAGTCGAAGGCGTATGCGTTCAGTTGAAGCATCAGAAAGCGAGAAAGGCCAACGAAACGAGCGGAATCGTTAAAGTGACCGGTTCTATCGACGCTTCGAACGTTATGGTGGTTTGCCCCGCCTGCAACGCTCACACGAGAGTCGGATATTCTGTCGTAGGCGATAAGAAGATCAGAGTATGCAAGAAGTGCGGCAAGCCGCTCGACGTTAAAGCCGAAGCAAAGAAAGCCGCCAAGAAAGCCGCCGCAAAGAAAACCGACGACGCGGCAAAGAAGACTAAAAAGCCCGCAGCGAAGAAAGCGGCGGATAAAGCCGAATAAGGAGAAATAAAATGGCAGACAAAAAGACTCAGGTTGCTAAAGAAACTGCAACCGATTCGAAGTATGTTAGCAGAAAGAAGGAATTGTACGAGAAAGAAGTCGTTCCGTATCTCATGAAACATTTCGGATACAAGAACATCAATCAATGCCCCAAACTCGTTAAGATAACCATCAACAACGGTCTCGGCGACATTAAGGACAATGCGAAAAGCGTACAACTCGCTCAACAGGAACTCGCCCTCATTTCGGGACAGAAAGCCGTTCTCACCAAGGCTAAGAAGTCGGTAGCGAACTTCAAAGTAAGAGAAGGAATGAACGTCGGCGTGAAGGTAACCCTCAGACAGGACAGAATGTACGATTTCTTCGATAAACTCGTATCGATAGCCCTTCCCAGAGTAAGGGACTTCAAGGGAGTTCCGTCCAAGAGTTTCGACGGAAGAGGAAACTACGCGATGGGCGTTAAGGAACAACTCATATTCCCCGAAATCCAGTACGATCAGGTTGAAAAGGTAAGAGGTTTCGATATTTGCATCGTAACCACCGCCAACACGGACGAGGAAGCGAGAGAACTTCTCAAGGCAATGGGAATGCCTTTCAAGGCTAATTAAGGAGAACACGAATCATGGCAAAAACAGCAATGATAAATAAACAGAAAAAGACACCGAAATTCTCTACCAGAGGATATACGAGATGTTCTATCTGCGGAAGACCGCACGCCGTTCTGAAAAAATACGGAGTATGCCGTATCTGCTTCAGAGAATTAGCCTATAAGGGAGAGATTCCCGGCGTAAAAAAGGCAAGTTGGTAAGAGGAGGTTTAGATTAAAATGACAGATCCTATCGCAGATATGCTCACACGTATCAGAAACGCGCTTACTGCTTCTCACGACACGGTTGAAATTCCCGCGTCGAACATGAAGAAATCGATCGCGCAGATACTTTTAGACGAAGGTTACATTGCAAAATACGACGTGGTCAAGGAAGACGGCGACGTACAGGGCAAAATCGTAATCGAATTAAAATACGGACCCAAGGGCGAAAGAGTCATCAACGGACTCAAGAGAATATCCAAACCGGGGCTGAGAATCTATGCCGGATGCGAAGAACTTCCCAAGGTTTTAGGCGGACTCGGAATCGCGATCATCTCCACTCCCAAGGGTGTAATGACGGACAAGGCTGCAAGAAAGTCCAACCACGGCGGCGAAGTTCTTGCATACGTCTGGTAAGGAGGTCGAATCAATGTCAAGAATAGGAAGAGAGCCGGTCGAAATGCCGGCAGGAGTAACTTTAACGGCAGAAAACGGCTTGCTTACGGTCAAAGGACCTCTCGGAACGCTTACTCAGGATTACGATGCGGCAAACATTTCTTTCTCGGTCGAAGGAAATCTCGCGCACGTAAAAAGAGCGTCGGAAGAGGACTCAATCAAGGCTAAACACGGCTTATACAGAGCGCTTCTTCACAACATGGTCGTCGGCGTAACCAAGGGTTACGAGAAGAACCTTGTCGTAAACGGCGTAGGTTGGAAAGTCGCTCAGACGGGAAAGGACATCACCCTTTCGGTCGGATTCAGCCACAACATAGTCGTAAACGCTGTCGACGGAATCACCCTTACGGCGGTATCCCCCACGGAGATAAGCGTTAAGGGAATCGATAAGGTATTAGTCGGTCAGATAGCCGCGAATATCAGAGCAATCAGAAAGCCCGAACCTTACCACGGCTACGGTATCGCTTACAAAGACGAAGTGATCGAACGTAAGGAAGGCAAGACAGCGGGTAAATAAGGAGTAAACTGATATGATATCGAAAATTGATAAAAATACCGACAGAAAGAGAAGACACTGCAGAGTCAGAGCGAAAATCTCCGGAACGGCGGCTTGTCCCAGACTTTGCGTTTACAGAAGTCTTAATAACATTTATGCACAGATCATCGACGACGTGAAGGGTAACACCCTCGTCGCCTGCTCCACCAAAGAGAAAGCCGTTGCGGCTCTTCTCGGCGGCAAGAACAAGTCGGAACAGGCGAAAGTGGTCGGAATCGAACTCGCTAAGAAAGCAACCGCGAAGGGAATCGAAGAAGTCGTTTTCGACAGAGGCGGATACCTTTACACCGGCAGAGTCAAGAACTTAGCGGACGGCGCCAGAGAAGGCGGCTTGAAATTCTAAGAGGAGGAAGCGAAAAATGGCAAAAGAAAATAACAGACCTCAAAGAAAGCAAGATCGCGACGACGGTCTTTGCAAAAAACTTATAGCCGTCAACCGTATTACCAAGGTCGTCAAGGGCGGACGTAAAATGCGTTTCGCGGCTCTCGTGGTCGTAGGCGACGAGAACGGCAAAGTAGGTTGCGGCAGCGGAAAGGCTAACGAAGTTCCAGAAGCAATCGAAAAGGCAACCGCTCAGGCCAAAAAGGCAATGCGCAAGGTTTCCCTGGTTAACACCACTATTCCTCACACCGTGATCGGAAAATTCGGCAGAGGCTCGGTTCTCATGATGCCCGCCGAAGAAGGTACCGGAGTTATCGCCGGCGGTCCCGTTCGTGCGGTAATGGAAGCCGTAGGCATAAAGAACATCAGAACCAAATCTCACGGAACGAGCAACCCCGTCAATATGGTTAAGGCCGTAATCGAAGGACTTAACGAACTTAAAACGGTTGAAGAAGTTGCCGCGCTTCGCGGTAAGTCCGCCGAAGAGATTTTAGGTTAAGGAGGTACTTTGAGATGGAAAAACAAGTTAAAGTAACTCTTATCAAAAGCACGATCGCCTGCCTTCCCAAGCAGAAAGCAGTAATCGCCGCTTTAGGACTCAGAAAAATTAATCATTCGAAGATTTTTACCGATAACGCTGCGCTTCAAGGTCAGTTGGCTCTCGTGTCGCACATGGTAAAAGTCGAGAACGTATAAGGAAGGTGCACAATGAGAATTGGTCAATTATCGCCTGCAGAAGGCGCAAGAACTTCCAAAAAGAGATTAGGTCGCGGTATCGGATCCGGACTCGGCAAGACCAGCGGTAAAGGTCATAAAGGTCAGTGGGCGAGAAGCGGCGGCGGAGTAAGGCCGGGATTCGAAGGCGGACAGATGCCTTTGACTCGTCGTGTTCCCAAACGCGGATTCAATAATCATTTCAAGGTTGTCTACACTATAGTAAACATCGACAAACTCGCTTTATTCGAAGCCGGCGCGGTCGTGGATTACGACGCGCTCGTTGCGAACGGTCTCGTGAAAGTCGTCAAAAACGCGGCGGGGCTTAAAGTTCTCGGCAACGGCAAACTCGACGTCGCTCTGACGGTCAAAGCGTCCAAGTTCTCGGAATCCGCCAAGAAGGCTATCGAGGCTGCGGGCGGAACGGCCGAAGAAGTTTAATCTTCTTTTAAGCGGAGGTAGAAAATGTTTGAAACGATTAAAAACGCATTCAAAGTCAAGGAAATAAGAATTAAAATACTCTGGACTTTGCTTTTCTTACTTCTTTACAGAATCGGAAGTTACATTCCCGTTCCGGGCGTCGGAGATAAGTTATTAAGTACAAACGAGGATTTTTCTTATTTAAAGATAATGAACATGATGACGGGCGGTTCGCTTGCAAACGGAACGTTGTTTGCGATGGGTATCGGACCGTACATTAACTCATCGATCATTATACAACTTCTGGCAGTGGCAATTCCGCCTCTCGAAAGATTATCCAAACAAGGCGAAGAAGGAAGAAGAAAAATTTCGTCTTACACGAGATATTTAACGATCCTTCTCGCGATAATTCAGTCTGTCGGCATCATAATCAGTTACGGTTCGGCAGAAGGAACGGGCGCAGAACTCAGCGCGATCATAGCAGGCGGCGCCGCTAATGCAAACGGTTTCACCGACGCGCTCAGTTACATCGTCATAGTGTTGTTTTACACGGCAGGTTCGTGCATCACGATGTGGATAGGCGAAAGAATTACCGAACACGGTTTGTCCAACGGTATTTCGCTCCTCATCTACGCGGGCATCATCGCCTCTTTCGCAACGTTCGTCATCAACGAATTCAGCATCGTATTCCTTTCGGATTCGGGGCTTGCAAAGGACGAACTCTGGAAATTCATCGGTTACATCATAATCATTATCGTGGTTTTCGCTGCAATCGTATGGATAGAACTCGCGGAGAGAAAAATCAAAGTTCAGTACGCAAAACAGGTTAAGGGAAGAAAAATGTACGGCGGTCAGTCCACCGAAATCCCGATCAAAGTCAACGCGAACGGCGTTATGCCGCTCATCTTCGCATTCTCGATCCTTTCTTTCCCCGAACTTTTAGGAACGCTTTTCGGTTGGACGGGATTCCTCAATTTCTGGAGTTTGTATCTCGGCGCTTCGTCGAAATATCCGTTCTATTCGATCATTCTTTGCCTGCTTATTCTGTTCTTTGCGTTCTTCTATTCGCAGATTCAGTTCCAGCCGGAAGATATATCGAAAACCATTCAGCAGAACGGCGGATTCATCCCCGGAATAAGGCCAGGAAAGCCCACTGCGGATTATCTTAAAAAGACGTCCGACAGACTCACGCTTTTCGGCGCGATATTCCTTGCCATTCTCGCTCTCGTTCCGTCGCTCGTGCTTAACGCGATTTTGCCGCAGGCAAGTTCGTCGGGTTCGTTCAGCGCAACGGGAATGCTCATCGTAGTATCCGTGGCTCTCGAATTCAACACCGCGCTCGAATCGCAGATTATGGCGAAAAAATACAAAGGATTCCTTAAATAAGATGAGAGTTATCTTATTAGGCGCGCCCGGCGCGGGAAAGGGAACGCAAGCCGTGAGACTTGCCGAGAAATACAATATTCCTCACATTTCCACGGGCGACATTTTCAGAAGCAACATAAAAGAAAGAACGCCCATCGGGATCGTGGCGAAGTCCTATATCGATAAAGGACAACTCGTTCCCGACGAGGTGACGATACAGATAGTCAGGGAAAGACTCGAGAAAGACGACTGCAAAAACGGTTATCTTCTCGACGGATTCCCGAGGACCGTTTCGCAGGCTCAGGCTCTCGACGAAATTTCCGACGTCGACATAGTCGTCAACATCGACGTGCCTCTTCACAAACTTATGAGGAGAATCACGGGAAGAAGAGTTTGCGGCAAGTGCGGAGAAAGTTATCATATCGATTATCTCGGCGATAAGAAAACGTGCGGCAAATGCGACGGCGAACTTATCCAGAGAGCGGACGATAACGAAGAAACGGTCGGCAAAAGGCTTGAAGTTTACGAAAAACAGACTGCGCCGCTGATCGAGTACTACAAAGGAAAGAACAAACTTTTCGACGTGGACGGCGACGGCGATATAAACGCGGTATTCAATGCGATCACCGAAAGGTTAGGCTGAAATGATATATATAAAGAGCGATAAAGAAATTGAGTTGATGAGAGAACCGTGCCGGATAGTGCGCGACGTGTTGTGCCTTTGCGAAGAGAAAATCAAAGCGGGCATGACGACGAAAGAACTCGATAAAATCGCCTACGATTACATCACGTCGTGCGGAGCAAAGCCGTCGTTCCTCGGATACGGCGGGTTTCCCGCGGCAACGTGCATATCGATAGACGAGCAGGTCGTTCACGGGTTTCCCTCGGACAGAATAATCGAAGAAGATCAGATCGTAAGCGTTGACGTGGGCGCGTATTTCAACGGATTCCACGGCGACGCGGCGAGGAGTTTATACGTCGGACATATCAGTCCGGAAAAGAAAAAACTCATCGACGTCACGAGAGAATGTTTCTTTGAGGGAATCAAAGGTATATGTATCGGAAGCGCGCTCGGAGATATCGGAGCGCAGGTTCAGGAACACGCCGAAAAGAACGGTTTTTCCGTCGTGAGAGATATGGTCGGACACGGCGTGGGGAGAAATCTTCACGAAGATCCGTCCGTACCGAATTACGGCAGAAGAGGCGTGGGCGTAAGGCTTAAACGGAATATGACGATTGCGATAGAGCCTATGATAAACATGGGCGGCTACGAAGTCGACATAGACGGCTGGAAATGCGTGACGAGCGACGGAAAACCGTCCGCGCATTACGAAAACACGGTGCTTATCGGTGACAACGGAGTAGAAATACTGACGTTATAAGCAGTAAAACCGAAACAAAGCGTTGCTAAAATCTGATGGTAAAAAGTGTAAACTTTTTAACTTTAAAGGAAGACGCTGAAAGCGACGCTTGAAAAGGGCGGAAAGCCCAAAAATAAAATTGGAGGAACAAACTGTGTCGAAGGACGACGTTATAGAGGCGGAAGGCGTTATCGAAGAGGCGTTACCGAACGCCACGTTCAAAGTCAAATTATCGAACGGATACGTGATAACGGCCTATATCTCCGGAAAACTTCGTATGAATTATATCAAAATCATACCGGGCGATTCGGTCAAGATAGAAATGAGCCCTTATGATCTGACCAAAGGTCGGATAGTCTGGCGTAGCAAAAACTGACAATTTTGTTAATTTAAACTTAAAATCGGAGGATTTAGAAAATGAAAGTAAGACCATCAGTGAAACCTATGTGCGATAAGTGCAGAGTCATTAAGAGAGAAGGAAAGGTTATGGTTATCTGCTCGAAGAACAAGAGCCATAAACAAAGACAGGGTTAATTACTTTTCAAATCTCGGGAAACCGAAACACAAAAACAAATTTAAAAAATTCGGAGGATATACAAAATGGCTCGTATTGCCGGCGTAGATTTACCAAGAGAAAAGCGCGTAGAAATCGGTATCACGTATATATACGGAATCGGAAGACCTACGGCAACAAAGATTTTGAAAGCAACCGGCGTCAATCCGGACACGAGGGTTAAAGACCTTACGGAAGACGACGTTGCGAAACTCAGAGAATATATCGAACACAACCTTAAAGTCGAAGGCGAACTCAAAAGCGAAGTGTCTCTTTCCATCAAAAGACTTATGGAAATCGGCTGCTATCGCGGCGTGAGACACAGAAAAGGTCTGCCCGTAAGAGGTCAGAGTTCGAAGAGAAACGCGAGAACTAGAAAAGGTCCGCGTCGCACGGTCGCTAAGAAGAAGACCGCAAGCAAGTAATAAAAGGAGGTAAACAGAAATGGCTGTAAAAAAGGTCGTAAAGAAACGTAAAGAATCTAAAAACGTAGACAAAGGTCAGGTTCATATCAAATCCTCCTTTAACAACACCATCGTTACCGTCACCGATATGAACGGAAACGACTTGGCTCACTGCAGTTCGGGCGCGCTCGGCTTCAAAGGCTCGAGAAAAAGCACCCCGTTCGCCGCTCAGCAGGCTGCCGAAACCGCAGCGAAAGCGGCGATGGAACACGGACTTCGCTCTGTCGAAGTTTACGTAAAAGGTCCCGGACAGGGCAGAGAATCGGCTATCAGAGCGCTCGGAAACGTAGGCTTGGAAGTTACGCTTATTCAGGACGTATCTCCCATTCCTCACAACGGATGCCGTCCGCCGAAACGTCGTAGAGTTTAATAGGGAGGTAAATAAGCGATGGCTAAATATACAGACGCAAAGTGCCGCTTGTGCAGACGCGAAGGCGGTAAGTTATTCTTAAAAGGCGACAAATGCTACAAGACTTCTTGTCCTTTCGAAAAGAGACCTGTAGCGCCCGGCCAGCACGGAGCAGACAGAAAGAAGGTTTCCGAATACGGACTCCAACTTCGTGAAAAACAGAAGGCTAAGAGAATTTACGGCATACTCGAATCTCAGTTCAGAGATTATTACGAGAAAGCCGACAGAATGAAGGGTATCACGGGTGAAAACATGCTTTCTCTTCTTGAAAGAAGGCTTGACAACGTGGTTTACAGAATGGGTATAGCGGTTTCGAGAAGTCAGGCGCGTCAACTTGTTACGCACGCTCACTTCAACGTTAACGGCAGGCCCGTCGACATAGCGTCCTTCCAGGTTAAGGTCGGCGACGTTATTTCCGTAAAAGAAGGAAAGAAGTCCTCGCCTTATTTCGAAGCGTTAAAAGGCTCCGCAAAGAGCGCGAAAATGCCCAAATGGCTCGATTTCGACGCGGAGAAGTTAGAAGGAAAAATTCTTGCACTTCCGACGAGAGAGGATATTGATTCGCAGATTGCCGAACAGATGATTGTCGAGTTGTATTCTAAGTAATATATACCATAACAAATAATCAGGAGGTATATTTTTCTATGATGGAAATAGAAACGCCCAAAATAGTGACCGTTGAAAGCGACGACAGAACGTATGCGAAGATAATTGCGGAACCGCTCGAGAAGGGATTCGGTCTTACTCTCGGCAACGCTTTGAGAAGAACGCTTTTATCGTCTCTTCCCGGGGCTGCCGCGCAGGGAATAAAGTTCGCTAACGGAATCGTTAAGCACGAATTTTCCACGGTACCCGGAGTTAAAGAGGACGTAACCGAAATTATATTGAATATTAAGGGAATAGCGTTCAAAACCACCACGACGACTCCCGAATTCAAAAAGGTATTAAGGCTTTATAAAACGGGCCCCGCGATAGTTCTTGCGGGAGATATCGCGGCAGATATGGAAGTCGAAGTTCTCAACAAGGACGCATATATCTGCACGCTCGATAAAGGCGCTGTACTCGATATGGAAATCACCATAGGAAGAGACAGAGGTTATAAAGGCGCAGAACACAACAAGACGGAAGAAATAGATTATATTCCTATCGATTCTATCTACACGCCTGTTAAAAAGGTTAGTTATAACGTCGAAAGCACGAGAGTCGGTCAAAGCACCGATTACGATAAACTCACGCTCGAAGTATGGACAAACGGAGCGTTTTCGGGCAAAGAGATAATAAGTCTTGCCGCCAAAATTCTCGGCGAGCATATTCAACTCTTTGCGCTCAGCACCGTTATGAGCGGTCCGATAATAGTTCAGTCGAAGCAGGAAAACATCGATCAGATAATCAATATGAGCATCGAAGAGATGGATTTATCCGTGCGTTCTTACAACTGCCTGAAAAGAGCAAACATACACACTGTAGGCGATTTGACCAAAAAGACGGAAGACGATATGCTTAAAGTCAGAAATCTCGGTAAAAAATCGTTGGACGAGGTAATCTATAAATTAGGTACCTACGGTTTAGCATTAAAGGAAAAGGAGGACTAAAGAAATGCCAAGAAAATTAGGAATGACAACCACGCAGAGAAAAGCGGTATTAAGAAATCAGGCGTCGAACCTTTTGTGGTATGGCAGAATCGAAACTACTCTCGGCAGAGCAAAAGAACTCAGACCGTACGTAGAAAAGATTATCACGCTTGCCGTCAACAGTTACGACGACGTTATCGAGACGACCGTAACCACTAAAGATAAAAAAGGTAAAGACGTAACCACCAAAGTTCTTAAGGACGGAGGGAAGAAACTCGCCGCAAGAAGAAAGATCATGGGGCTTACTTACGATCTTCAGGAACAGAGAGGAAAGAAAGTCGAAAAGAACGCCGACGGCGACGTTAAAATAACGAGAGAATCCGTTAAAGACTTCAAGGCGAGAACCGCGGGCGTAAAGCATCCGCTCGTCGAGAAGGTCTTCAACCAGATCGCTCCCGAATACGCCGAATCCGGCAGAAAGGGCGGCTATACGAGAATTTACCAACTCGGTATGAGAAGAGGCGACGCGGCAGACGTTGCGATCATCGAACTCGTATAATAATCCGATACTTATCTTTTATTTAAAATCACAATCACGAAGGGCTTCGCACGAAGCCCTTTTTGTCGTTGTCAAATTTCTTGCCGGATAAGATTGCGGGCTTTTGCAGCCGGCAGATTATGTCGTATGAGATTGCGGGCTTTTATCGTTGTTAAATTTCTTGCCGGATAAGATTGCGGGCTTATGTCGTCGGTAAATTTTTTGTCGTATAAGATTACGTCAGGCAAAAATTTTCCGGAACGGTACCGTTCGCCGCGCAAAAATGCGGTTTTTTCGGCGGGCTTAAACACAAAAGTACCGATAATCGACCTATAGGCGGACTTATTGTGTTTTTCGCCGTCTGAGAAAGCCGAATCGCAACCGAAAACGCGGCGAAAAAATCTTTTTTATAAACACGCAAAACTGAGTTTTTAGGAGAATCAACAACTAAAACGTGATAATAATCGGATATTCGCAACATAAAAAGGCTAAAAAAAACTACGGAAAAAATCAAAAAAAACCGCAAAAACGATTGAAATAATTTGCATAATATGTTATTATAAATATAATAGTAGCAAAAGTGTAATCCGATTGCGGACGCGCGACCGACGGAGAGCGGCATCGTCCGGACGCAATCGAAAAAAAGGGAGAATGTCTATGGAAAACAGGTTCGGCAAAAAGAGAATATCGTCGGCCGTCCTCGCTCTGCTCGCGGCGTTGTTTCTGACGCTGTTCGCGGTGTCGTGCGGGAATGGCGGCAGCGATTCCGATTCGTTACCGAGCGGCGGCGAATCGGTGAGTCCGATCGATAAGGCCTCGATTGTAGCAGACGCGCGTCTTCCCGCTTACGAAACGGAGACGGATCCCGATCTCGATCTCGCTTCGCTCAGAAAACGTCGCGACGACCTCGTTGCGGGAATAAACGGCGACGGAACGGAAAAAGGTTATAAAAGTCTTTTCTCCGACGCGGCGAAAGATGCGGACGTCATCGCGGAGTCGATCATCGAATACGATCCCGATCCCGAAAACGCGAAGTTGGATGAACTCGTTCAAAAAGTCAATAACTACATAGGCGAGGCCAGAACGGAAACGGCGATAACGCAGGACGATAAACTTGCCGCCGCGAAACTTCTGTACGAGGATCACGATCTCAACGGCTTATACGGGATTTACCGGACGGCTTACAAGTTCTATTCGAGTTTCGTTTATATGCCGAAAAGCGATTCGGACGTAAGCAACGGCGGATACTTATCCGAGGATCCGGACGATCTGGCGGGATACAAAGCGAAAGAGGTAATCGAGAAAGCGAAACAGATTCTGAAGAAAAATCTGACGATTTCCGGCAGCGGCGGAACCGGTCACACCGATTGTACGACGGACTGCAACGCGACTTACGCCGCGGAATATACCGACGCGTTCGAGAAAAACGTTATGCCCGCAATCGTGGCGGACAACGCGCAGGCGAAAGCGAAAGTCGAAGACGCTCAGAAAACGTTCGATTTCTATTATCATCTTCTGTACGATTCCGGCAAGTATGAGGACGAAACGGTAAACCCTTCGGGGCTTACCGCCCGGCAGGTGGTTTACGGCGGCGACGTCGAAACGGCAACCAAGGCGGCGAACGCCGAATACGTACTTCAGAGAGCGGCGTTTAAAAAGGCGGATTTCAAAGTTACCGCGACGAGCGCGAGCAACCTCGAATACCTGCTCTCCCAGAGAACGAAAAAATATATAGAGAACGCCACCGTAACGAAAGGGCTTAAAACCTATATGGAAGCCGCGAACGAAAAAGTAAACGGCTTCGGAAAAACGGCGAACGTCGAAAGCGCGGATACGGCGGAAGAACGCAAAACCAAGACGGACGCTAAAATAGCCGAACTCGGATCGATAGAAACGTATCTCGAGCATTTCGAAAGCCTTGAAGATTACGACCTCGTTTTGTCGGGCGGAACGAAAAAGATAGACCTCAAAACCGTATCCGTAAAAGATTCGGCGAGCGGAGAAAACGACGAGTACAAGGGTTCGGACTGGGTTATCGTAAGAGGCATTCTCAGCAAATATTCGAACCTTACCAAAGCGGCGGTAAACGCGATAAGGGTATCGAACGCGGACAAGTACGGAACTTCCGCGGACGCGACGGTAAGTTACAACGTCGAAATCGCGAACGACCTCGCGGATACGTTGCCGAACAGATACTCGACTACGGAAAAGCCGAAGTACAACGGCGTGGAGATAGCGAACGGCTTTGCGGCCAGTTACAAAACGGACGGAGCGCTCGACGTTTCGGGCAGAGCGACGAAATCGGTTTCGTGGTTCCTGAACGTCGCGTCGATAACTTATCAGCCGGCGGAAAACGAAAAGATTTTCGTCATCGACGCGTTGAACAATATCTTTTCTCCGGACAGCGCGCTTACGGGATTTCTGAACAAGATATTCCCGCAAGAGAAAATCCCCACGATAACGATAACCGCCGTGGATAAGGACGGAGCGGAGATAAAATGTTTCGATTCGAACGCAAAACTCAGGGTTGTGTTCGGCGCGAAACCGGCAACGGAAAGAAACATTAACTTGATTCTCAACGACGAGAAAAAACTCGAAACGGCGACCGCGGGGCTTACCGAAGAGAGTAAAGGTTATCTGAAAGACGTACACAGCCTTAAATATTATATTTCCTTCTCGGTGCTTACGCCCGCTACGACGGCGGAAGTCGGAGCGACGGGAAACGACGGAAATTATATCGCGATGGACGAAAAAGAATTTGAAAAAATCAAGTCCGTCAACGAGGGAATGAAATTCAAAGTCGAATTGACGTTCGACAAAGAAAAGGTGCAAAACGCGAGCGAGTTCGTTGCCGTCGGATACGGACATTCGAAATTCAGGTTCGTCAGCAACAACAAACAAGAAATAAAAGACGGAGATGAGGATATAAAAATGACATTCTTCTTAGAAAACGTAACCACCGCGATGTCGGTCGGTATCTTAAGTCAGGATTCTTTCAAGAACATTGCGTTGTTCGTAGCGATCGGCGTTGTCGCGCTTATCGTTGTCGTGATCATAATTTGCGCTATCGTCGCTCACGCAAAACGCAAGAAATATAAAGTCAGATACAACGCTATGGGCGGAAAGTTCGCCGGCGGACAGAAAGTCAAGAGTTGCAAGAATTACAATTATCCCGAAAACCCCGTAAGAAAAGGTCACCAGTTCCTCGGATGGTACGCCAACAAGAAATGCACCAAGGAATTCGACGTCAGAAAGAACAAAGGCAGATACACTACGGCATACGCGAAATGGATGCCTCAGGAAAAATTCGATAAACTCAGCGAGGCTCAGGAGGTTATAACCAAGAGAGTTACCGCAAGCGAATATCGCGGCAAGGCTTACGGAACCGCGGGAACGGGTATTCACAGCGCGGCGATAGGCCACGGCGAAGATCCGAGAATAACCAAACTCGAGATAGAAAAACTCAGTTACGAGGCGAAGAAGGCCGAAGAGGAGAGAAAAGCGGAAGAAGTAAGACTTCAGACGATAAGAGAAATCGAAGCGGCAAAGGGTAACGACGCCGCTAAGGAAAACGCCGAGAAGGACGCCGAACAGGCAAAACTCGCTCTTCAGCAGGCTCTCGCCGAAAGAGAAGCGCTCATCGCTCTCGCCAAGGCGGAAGAGAGGAACAAAGTTCTCGAAGAACTCGCCGGCGGCGTTACCGCGGAAGGCGGAATAAGCGAAGAAAAAGTCAACGAGATCATCGATAAGAAACTCAAAGAGTACGATGAACAGAGAAATAAGGAGATATCCGACGAGCAGGCAAGGCTTAACGCCGAACTCGCCGCCAAGATCGCCGCGGAACAAGCCGAACAGGCGAAACACGCGATCGTCGCCGCGGAAGAACCGAAGGCTTTCGACGCGGGCAAGGCGTTCGACGAACTCAAAGCGGAAACGCTCGGATATAAACCCGCCGACGAACTCGATTTCGGCCTTACCGAGAAAGACGTCGCGGTTGCGGTTAAAGTCGAGGGCGGCGCGGTCGCTCTGGAAGCGGATGTCGACAAGGGCGAATGCGAAGCCAAAGGCTTTAAGGTGTCGGACGGCGAAAAACTTCCCGTTAAGATGCTCGTCGAAAACGAAGAGGATCTTGCCGAAGCCAAGGAACTTATCGAAGAAGTTCTTTACGGAAAAGGCTATATGAAAGCCGAAAAGGCGGAAGTTACCGAAAGCAGCGAAGAAGAAAAGAGCGAAGGCTTCGAATTCGACGTCGCGAAAGGCAGACTTGCCGCAACGGCGGAAGAATTCCTTAAACTAATAAGAGTGAACGCCAAGTCTTACGTTCAGACCGACGGAGAAACGACCGAAAAACTTCTTATGAAGGCGTTCGTCGCAGGCGGAAAGGTTTATATGTACCTCAACGTTACGGGCGAAGGATTCAACGCCGCGGACGACGCGCTCAAAGCCGAGGGACTCGGTTCGTTCATGGTCGTTAAGACTGCGGACGACTGCAAGAAAGCGCTTGCCGCGATTTCGCTTATGATGCGCGAAAACGGACTCGTCCGTTACCCGTCGGCAACGAGTATTTCGGAAGAATCGGACGACAAGGGCTTCACTTACACGCTTAAAGCGT
The DNA here is from genome assembly GCA_963650905.1 of Subdoligranulum sp. APC924/74. Lineage (GTDB taxonomy): Bacteria > Bacillota > Clostridia > Christensenellales > Borkfalkiaceae > UBA10281. Next base: position 9,913 of record CAVJNC010000004.1, on the reverse strand, counting down.
AAAAAGGTAAAATCGTAAAAAGCATTGGTCTTGCCTTCTCCTTTGTTGGGAGAAGGCAAGAATATTCTAAAAGCAAACGATTTCACGGCAAAGCAGGCGTTTACGGCGTTTGCGCCGGAGAAAACGGGCATATAATATAATCGCGCTTTTATGCGGAAATTAATATAATTGCGCTTTTATGCGGAAACGCGTATAAAAGCCGAAGGAGTTAAACAATGAGCGAAAAGGTAATTCTTACCGAAGAAGGATATAAGCAACTCGAAAAAAGACTCGAGGAATTAAAATTCGTCAAGCGTCCCGAAATAACCGAAAGAATCAAGATAGCGAGAGATTTCGGCGACCTTTCCGAAAACGCGGAATACGACGCGGCGAAAAACGAACAGGCGAGAATCGAGGGCGAAATCGTCGAAATCGAAGCGAAACTCAAAATCGCGGAAATCATTAAAACCGACGGCGGTCACGGCGTGGTGAACGTCGGCAGCAAGGTCAAAATTTTAGACGATATGAACGAGGAAACCGATTACGAAATAGTCGGTACGACCGAAGCGGATATTTCCGTCGGAAGAATTTCCAACGAATCGCCGCTCGGCAAGGCTCTTATCGGCGCGAAACTCGGCGAAAGCGTAACCGTAAAAGCGCCCAAATGTTCATATCAGGTTAAAATTCTGGCTATCGACGGCTGAAAATCGAAGAGATGGACGTTAAAATAACAAAAGGAAGATTTACGAACCTCATCGCTTACGATCTTGTTAAGATAATTATCTCGATAATCGCGGCGGTGATGGTCTGGGTTTTGTTGTTCACGATGTGCGCCACGCGCGCCACGACGGGCGAGCAGTTCGATTTCATCGTTTTCGACGGAGTATATTATAAGGATAATTACGTCGAGGACGTCGTCGCGAAATTGAAAAAAGAAAAAAGTCTTTCTTACGACGTTCTTACCACGAACGTTTATAAGGTTACGGCGGCGGGCAATTATTCCGCGCTTTATATGTTATCTCTCAAAGCCGCCACGAAGGAAGGCGACGTTTTCGTGTTCAACGGCAACACCGAACAGACGAAAGACGACGAGGGAAACGTTAAAACCGACGAAAGCGGCGCGCCCGTTTTAAAGTTGAACGACAACGCGCAGACGATCGTAAACAACGGATATCTCGTTTCGTTCGACGAATACCTCGAATCCGCGAAAAATTATTTAAACAAGTTCGTCGAGGACGGAGTCGTGGACGAAACCGCTGTCGAGAATTATTTCCTCGATTACAGAATCAAGTCTGCCGGCAATTACAGAAAGACGTACAGAACGCAGGAACAGAAAGACGAAGGCGTAAAACTCGAAATCGAGAGGATAAAAACCCTTCTTGAAAATTACACGCTTGTGAGCGGTGTGATAGAAAACGCGAAAGCCGCCGGTACGGATATATTATGGTACGCCGATTTCTGCGCGGGCGAAACGTATGAGAAAAAGAATGTGCCGTACGGTATCGATTTATATAAACTCAACGAGGCGAGCGCGGCAAGCGGCGGCGAAAAACTTTCCGATTACTGGTATTACTGGGAAAACACCGGAAGCGAAAGCGGCAGTTCCGATCCCGTCAAGAAAAGCGAGGGATTGGTGATGGCGGTGTTCAATTACGGCGCGGAGCAGTACGATCTTCAGTTCGAAAGCCTTGCCGTCATCGCGGACGCTATAAAAACGTTCGGCAATTACGCCGGGTAAAAATGGTGATAATACGTCGGGTAGTATTTACGCGAAGTAAAATCACGCACGGCAAAGATTAATTACGCCGACCGGAATCAAAATATCATGCAAAAATCAAACAATATACGCGGCGCGTTTATTACTCTCGAAGGCGGCGACGGCTCGGGAAAATCGACGCAACTGAAACTTTTAACCGAATATCTTCAGAGTAACGGTTACGATTGCGTTTTCACGAGAGAACCCGGGGGAACGGCGATATCGGAAAAAATCCGCGAAATAATTCTCGACGGGAACAACGTCGAAGAAGCGGACGAAACCGAGGCTTTGCTTTATGCCGCGGCGCGCGCCCAACTCGTCAAAGAGTTGATAATTCCTTCGATAAAGAGCGGAAAAATCGTCGTTTGCGACAGGTATATAGATTCTTCCGTCGCTTATCAGGGCTACGCGAGGGGCTTAGGCAAAAAATTTATCGACGAAATCAATTCGTTCCCGCTCGAAAACTGTATGCCGGACGTGACGTTGTTTTTCGATATAACGCCCGAACGCGCTTTCGCGAGAAAGGGCGGCGCGGACAAAAACGACAGGATAGAGCAGAGCGGCGCGGAATTTCACGAAAAAGTTTACGAAGGCTATAAAAAGCAGGCGAGCGTTTTCCCCGAAAGAATCGCGGAGATAAACGCCGAACAGAGCGTGGAAGACGTTTTCGCCGACGTTCTGAAAGTTCTTAGGGCAAGAAATATCATCAAGTGAGAATACGTGCAAAGTGAAGAGCATAGCGGAAAAGGTCATTAAAAATACCAACGCCTACAAGATAATTTACGGCGAGAAAAAACGGGGCGAACTGAGCCACGCTTATCTCATCGTCTGTCCGGACGGCGTTATGTTGAAAACGTATATGAAACTTTTCGCTTCTCTCATAATGTGCGAAAACGACGGCGCGTGCGGCGAATGTCGCCCGTGCAGGCTTATCGGAAAGGAAACCTACGCCGATTGCGATTTTTACCCGAAAGAGGGCGAAAAAATCAGAACGGCGGATATAGACGACCTTGTTTCAAAAACGATAATTCGCCCGATCGAGAGCGACTTAAGGATGTTCGTGCTTGTCGGCGCGGAAAATATGACGGCGGAGGCGCAGAATAAAATTCTTAAAACGCTCGAAGAGCCGCCCCGCAACGTTTGTATTCTGATAGGCGCAACGTCGGACAACGCTCTTCTTCCCACGGTTAAATCGAGGGTGAAAAGGCTCGATATTCCGCCTTTTTCGGACGGAGAGATAAGGCGCGCGCTCGGCGACGAATATCCCGACGGGGCGAAACTCGAATCGGCGATCGCGCTCGGCGGAGGAAAAATCGGTTCGGTCATAAAAGCGTATACGGACGGAAACGCCGAAAAAATGCAGGAATTTTGCAGAGAAGTGTTGTTTTCGATGCGTTCTTCCAAGGAAGCAGCGAAGTATTCTTCGAAACTGAACAAGGACAATATCAGGGATTTTATTTCGATTTTAAAAAGCGAAGTGGCAAATCTTCTCGTAAAGGATAGCAGAAAAGCCAAGGATAACGGATACGTAACGGGCGCGCTGATCGCCATTTCGGATATGCTTTCCGAAAAAGAGCGCGCATTGTATTACAACGCCAACGCCGTGATGGTTGCGGATAGCGTTCTGTTGGCGATATTAGGAGAAAAATACAGATGGCAGAAGTTGTAGGCATAAAATTCAAACATTCCGGCAAAGTTTATTACTTCGCCCCTTGCAAGATGAAGTTGGCGAAGGGCGACGGGGTGATTGTCGAAACGTCGAGGGGCGTGGAGTATGGCAAAGTGGTTGCCGAACCGAAGGACGTTCCGGACGACAAAATCGTTCAACCGCTTAAGCCGATCGTCAGGCGCGCCACCGCGGAAGACGAAGCCAGAGTGAAGAAAAACGAAGCCAAAGTCGCCGACGCGATAAAAGTAGCCAACGAAAAAATAGCCCAAAGAGGCTTGAAAATGAAACTTATCGGCGCGGAATTCTCGTTCGAGGGCGGAAAAGTCGTGTTTTATTTCACGGCAGCCGGACGAATAGATTTCAGAGAACTCGTCAAAGATCTCGCCTCCGCGTTTCATATAAGAATAGAACTTCGTCAGGTGGGCATAAGGGACGAAACGAGAATTCTCGGCGGAATCGCGCCTTGCGGAAGAGTCTGTTGTTGCGCGAGTTGTCTGCCTGATTTCAGAAAGGTGACGATAAAAATGGCAAAAACGCAAGGCTTATCGCTTAATCCCGCAAAAATAAGCGGGCTTTGCGGCAGGCTTATGTGTTGTCTCGAATACGAAAACGAGCATTATAGCGAAGCGTATAAAAAAATGCCGAAGATCGGAAGCGAAGTCACCACGCCCGAAGGTAAGGCGATGGTCGTTTCCAACAATATGCTCAAAATGATCGTCAAGGTTAAAACGGCGAATTCGGACGGCAGTTTCGCTTATAAGGATTTCCCGCTCGCGGATATTAAATTCAAAAAAACGAACAAACCCGAGGACGATCAGCCCTCGCAGGAAGAACTCAAAGAAATCAAAGATTTGCTCGATTAATCCGAAATTTTATCGAAAAATCATATACAAAATTCTTTAAGCGTGATATAATAAAGGCGTTGAAATTTTTTTCAAACGCATTATAATAAAAAAAAACGGAGGTAAAAAACTATGGCTTACAAAATTACCGATGCTTGCATTATGTGCGGAGCATGCGCTGAAAATTGTCCCGTCGCCGCTATTTCGGCGGGAGATACTCAGTACGTTATCGACGCAGATACCTGCATAGGCTGCGGCGCTTGCGCGGATACTTGTCCCGTCGGCGCTCCCGTAGAAGCGTAAAAAACAAAAAAAACACGGAGAAGCGGCTGTCGCATTTTTATTTTGCGGCAGCCGTTTTCGTAAAAAAACGGCAGAAAATACGCCTTTCGGCAATCGGTGATAAGGAATCAATGCTTAACGAAAACGAAACGCTCGAAGATCTTCTGATCGACGGGCTTAAAATAATACAGAATAAAACGCTTTACAGATTTTCGAGCGATTCGGTGTTGCTCTCGAAGTTCGCTTCTTATAAAAGCGGCGATATCGTCGCGGATTTCTGTTCCGGCTCGGGGATTGTCGGCTTGCATTTTTACGCTTTGCACGGGGGCGTGAAAAAAGTTTACGAATTCGAACTGCAGAAATGCCTGCACGAACTTGCCGAAAAAACCGTGGAATATAACGGCATAGGCGACAAAATAGAGTGCGTGAATATGCCGCTTCAGGATATTCCTAAGGAATTTAACTCGTTTTTCTCGCTTATTTTATGCAATCCGCCCTATAAAAAGGCGAACGGCGGCGAGCATAATCCGAGCGAGCACATAGCCGTGTGCCGGCACGAAATCGCCATAACGCTCGACGAAATCGTGGAAATCGCCGCGAAAAAATTAAAATACGGCGGCAGATTCTGCATTTGTCAGAGAACGGAACGCCTTGCCGACGTAATCTGCGCGATGCGTTTAAACGGAATCGAACCCGTAAGACTGCAATTTGTAACGAACGGACGGTCCGAAAAGCCTTATTTATTCCTTGTTGAAGGGAAAAAGGGCGTAAAGCCGCAACTTAAAGTGGAAGAAAATATTAAAAACTGAGGAATTATATGTTATATTTCGTCTCAACGCCCGTGGGAAATCTCAAAGATATTTCGCTCAGGGCGCTCGAAGTTTTAAAATCCGCGGACGTAATCGCTTGCGAGGATACGCGCACGTCGCTTAAACTTCTCAATCATTACGAGATAAAAAAGCCGCTCGTCGCTTATCATAAGTTCAACGAAACCGTCGCGGCGGAAAAAATCATCCGCGACCTCAAAAGCGGGAAAAACGTCGCTCTTATAACCGACGCCGGCACGCCCGTCGTTTCCGATCCGGGGAACGTTCTCACGAAGTTGCTTAGCGAAGAAGGCGTGGAGTACACCGTTATCCCCGGGGCGACGGCGTTCGTCCCCGCGCTTATTCTTTCGGGACTGGACGCGCAAAGGTTCGCGTTCATAGGCTTTTTGCCGGGCAGAAAAAAGGACAGAGAAGAGTTGCTCGCGCGCTATAAAAATCTCGATATGACCTTGATTTTTTATTCCGCCCCGCACGACCTTCTGAACGACCTTGAATCTCTTTACGAGGCGTTCGGCGCGAGAAAAGCCGCGGTGTGCAAGGAAATAACCAAACTTCACGAGGGCGTGGAGAGGATAATTTTGGGCGAAACGCTCGAAGAGCGGGAGCCGAAAGGCGAGTACGTCGTTGTCGTGGAGGGCGGCGAAGCGAAAGAAAACGAACTTCTTTCCCTTTCCGTAGAGGAGCATATAAAACGTTATATGAACGGCGGAATGGACAAAAAAGAAGCGATAAAAGCCGTCGCAAAGGACAGAAAAATACCGAAATCGGAAGTCTATAAGCATTCCGTCGATATTCAGGATATCAGGGCGTAATTCTTTTCGGCAGACAGACGGGGATTTTGCTCGCCGCCGATTGCCGGAAAAGCGTCGTGTTGCTTTTTTTCGCGAAAATCGGCGTGTTATTCACAGAAATCGGCGAGTTGCGTTGTGTTTTTTCAAAAAATATGCTATCATAATGAAGAGAGACGAAAAAGGAGAAGACATATGGCATTAAAACCTGCGATTTGCACGCAATGCGGCGCGGACATAGAAGTCGACGACGCCAAAGAGGCGGGCATCTGCAAATATTGCGGCACGCCTTTCATAACGGAAAAAGTAATCGCAAATTACACGAATAATTATACGACCGTAAATAACATTACGAACAACGTCACGAAAATAATTCACGGAAAAGAGAGCGACGACGCCGAAAACGCTTTTAACAGAGGTCTGACGAACCTTAAGTTGAAAAAATACAGCGAGGCGGAAGACAATTTCGAAAAAGCGACAGACTTATCGCCGGAAGTTTCCAAATACTATATGTATAAGTTCATCGCGAAAACGCGGGGTTTTAAATACAGTACTTTTCCTGTCGACGTTTCGAGCGAAGAAAACGATCTGATCAGTTTTTTCGCGCTTACGACGGAAGAAGAAAAAGAGAAGTTCGCAAAAGAATACGGACTCGATTGTTCTTGCTACGAAGCCTTTCTTGTGGACGCCGCAGACGCCATATACCTGAAAAGACATTTTCATTTCTGCAGTATAAGCGGCAGAAATGAAGAATCCGAAGATAAAATATGCTATGACAGGATCGGTTTGTTTTACGTGGAAAGGATATTCGCCGCTTTAAAACAAGAAGAGCATAAGCAAAAATTCGAAGAAAAAGTGTTTAAATCGGTCAGTGAAATACTGAAAGATAAGAGGCAGGGTTCGGTTTTAGGTATCAGCGATATCTTCCCTTCGCGCAGTCTGGTAAACAGATTGCAGGACTGCTATGACGACGTTGATATTTTTTGCATAGCGTTATACAGAAAACTTGCCGACTATATGCCCCGCAGGCGGGAAGAATTTTACGACCTGCTTGCTCAGAGAATGTATTTTGTCGATAAAACCGCCGGCATATTATATTTGAAATCGACTTCATATCTGCCGAAAAAGAATTTCGCTTATGCGACGACGGAAGTTTCGGAGGACGGAATAGAATCCGTTACGATAAGAGCGGACGATCCCGACATACATACGATCGTTCTTGGCGGAGACTGCCGTTATTTCGAAAAATTCGTTCTGACGAAAAATATAACCGAAGTAAAGGAAGCCGGTAAAATCAAAGTCGATTTTTCCGGTTATTCGCGCAGATATGACGAATACGCGAAAGAATACGTGAATTATTTCGAAGTGGGAGCCGGCTGCAGAACGGCTGCCGTAACGTCCGTAAAGAATCGTTTCGTTATTACAAAACGGTTTTATTTAAATAAAGAAGCCGGAAAGGAAAAATTCAGAGCCATTCTCGTCGGGAGCGTAGTTATCGCCGCGGTCGTATTGTTGCTTATATTTTTATTGCGATAGTTTAAATAAAGATTGTCCGCGGGCTTGTAATTTATTATTTTTTATGATATAATGAAATAAATTAATATTATCGGGGTATGATATGAAAAAAGTATTTTCGATTTTGTTCTGCGTTGCAATAATGCTTACGGGGCTTTGTTCGTGCTTATCGGGCGGTATGCCCGTCACGGACGACAAGTATTTCGCCTTTACCGAATACGAGGACGGTTATGCCGTTGCCGCCGCGGTTACGGAAGATTATCCGAAGAATATTAAACTTCCCGCCGAGTATAACGGCAAAAAAGTCATCGCCGTGAAGAGCGAAGGGTTCAAAAATTGCCCGAATCTCGAAAAGGTCGTTATTCCCGCCGGCTATAAATCTATCGGAGACTGCGCGTTCGAAGGGCTTGCGAAACTTCACAACGTAAGCATTTCCGATATGAACGACGATGGAAGCCTTACGATCGGATACAGAGCGTTTGCCGATTGCGCCGCGCTCACCGAGGTTTCGTTCGGCAAAGCGGTTAAAAATATCGGGGCTTATTCGTTCAAGAATACGAGAATTCTCCGCGTCGAATTTTCCGCGGTCGAAACTCTCGGAGACTATGCTTTTAAAGATTGCGCGTCGCTTACTTACGTTTATATTCCCGCAACCATGAAGGCGAGCGGAGTCGGGCAGGGCGTTTTCTACGGTTGTGAGAGCGACGTCGATTTCGTTATCAACGAACAGGCGGAAGGCGTTACGGTCGCTCTTCTCACGGAACTTCGTAGCGGAAGCGAACAATAAAAACAACCGTTTTCAGACAAAAGAATCATGCCGCGTTTCCGCGGCATTTTTCAACTCGAAATATTAATGCCACACATTAATACAACACGCAAAAAAACACGCGAGGTGAACCATGGATTACGATTTTTTCGCTTATTTATCGAGAATGAAATATATTAAACGCTGGGCGCTCATGCACTCCACGACCGAAGAAAATATTATGGAACACAGTCTGCAGGTCGCCGAAATCGCGCATGCGATCGCGCTCATCAAAAACAAGATGTTCGGCGGCTCGGTGGACGAATATAAGGTTATGTGCCTTGCCGTTTATCACGAGGCGAGCGAGGTCATCACGGGCGATCTGCCCACGCCCATCAAATACTTCAACGCCCAGATAAACACGGCGTATAAAGACCTTGAAAACCTTGCGTCGGAAAAACTCATCGGGAAACTGCCCGAGGAACTGAAGCCGTATTACAGAGAATTCATCCTTGCGGATAAAAACTGCGAGGAATATAAAATAATGAAAGCCGCCGACAGAATCGCCGCTTATATCAAGTGCGCGGAGGAAGTGAAGAGCGGTAACAAGGAGTTTTTGAAGGCTAAGGACGGCATAGGAAAGGATATCCGCTCGATAAACGACAAAGCCGTTAAATATTTCGTTTCTAAAATTCTGCCGAGTTTCGAAAAAACTCTGGACGAACTCGAACTTTGATTTTGTCGTTTGCCGAATTCGAACTTTAATTTTGTCGTTTGCCGAACTCGGATTACACGATAAACGGAAATTCTGCAAAATTTTTAAATGTCCGCGTTCGTTGCGGAATTGCCTACGATTGTGTGTAGACAATCGAGGTCAAAGCCGTTATAATTATTCTTAGCCGAGCGAGATCCGGCAGGGCAGGAGGTACATGTGACGCTGTCTGAAAAACTTTATAACTTACGTCGTAAACAAGGACTATCCCAGGAAAACCTTGCCGAAAAACTCGATTGTTCGAGGCAAGTGATTTCGAAATGGGAAAACGGAACGACTTCCCCAGATGCCGATATGCTAAAAAAATACAGCGAACTTTTCGGCGTCAGCATAGATTATCTTATTAAAGAAGATATCGAAGAGCCGACAAGCGTACAGCCTGCCGGGAAGAAAAACGGAAACAGGAAACTGCTCGGTATATCGGGTCTTACGATTTTTCTTTTGGGATGCGTTTCGCTGATCGTATTCGGCGTTATTTCGGCGTTGGGCTTTGAAGCCGCCGATAAAATCGCGCAGTCGTCCATGATAGTCGTCGACGGGACGTTTATAGCGATGCTGGTATCGGCGCTGTTCGTTGTCCTCGGAATTATAATACTTCTCAAAACTACAAAACATAAATAGGGATTCCGTTCTTGTCTGGCATGAAGAGCGGAATTCACAGGAGATTTCAATGAAAAAACTTTCCTTAATTGTAAAGGTAACGTCCATATATAGAAAGGAAAAGTAAGGTAGTCGAAG
>CAVJNC010000003.1:33055-34926 GCA_963650905.1 Subdoligranulum sp. APC924/74 | reverse complement strand
GTTTATAAGAACCGGACGACTTGTCGTAATCCTTCGGCGCGATTTTTCCGTCCGCATAATCCCATTCGTCTTTGTCGAAGCCGAGTGCGTTTACGAACCAATCCTTATCGACCGTCGATTTATCGATTTTCGTTCCGGTCTTGTTGAGAACGTCGTAAGTTTTAACCGCGCCCGAACAGAAATCGTTTTCCGCGGCGACTCCTGCGGTATATCCCATCTCGTAATCGTCGCCGCAACTATATCCGAATATGCCTCCGGCATAAGATTTATACGACGACGAAGTGGCCTTAACGCCTGTTATGCCGCCCGCCGAATAAGAATCGAGGACGATCATATCGCTTCTTGCGAAGCCGACGATGCCGCCGGCGTAAGAGACCTCTTTCGAAGTCGCTCTGACGTTTGCATAGTTAACGCAGTTGATTATACTGACGTTCGATCCGCTCGAATAACCGACGATTCCGCCGACGTACTCGCCGCCGTATACCTTTCCGTTTGAAACGCAGTTGATGATCGAGACAGCGCCTTTCGAGCAGTTAACCCTTCCTATAATTCCGCCGTTTGCGGCGTTTTCGAGAACGCTGCTCTCTCCGCCTTCAAACTTTCCGACGGCCGTCTCGACCGCCGCACTGCAATTACGGACATATGCTATATAAGACTGATTTTTATCGTAAACCTCGAGTTCGCCCGCTATTCCGCCGATATATCCGAGGTTTTTGTCCATAAATTTGGTTTCAATCGTTCCGCTTGTTTTAACGTTGACGAAATTCGTAAGAACGGCATAACCGACCGCACCGCCTATATACGCGCCGACCGTTTCTTCGCTTGAATAAGATTCGATCTCGTAATTCAAGTTTTCGATCGTGAGATCGAAGATATTCGCCTTATTCGTATAACCGAACAGACCGACGTAACCTACGGACATACGCAACGTCTGCGTTATGGTAAGATTCGTTATCTTGTGACCGTTTCCGTTGAAAGAACCGCTGAAACCGCCCTCGATAACCGTCGTTCCGTCGTCGTTTTCGACGGTTACGGGTTTGCCTGCGGCATAATACTTTTCGCCCGCCATATCGATATCGTTTTCGAGACGGAAGAAGGACGAAGCGTAATCGTCGTCGTCATCGTCATAGTTGTTTATTCTGTCGGCAAAATCGAGAAGATCGTCCGCAGTTTTGATAAGATAAGGGTTTTCTTTCGTGCCGTCCCCTTTAGTGTCGACGACGGAAGTCTGTTGAGAATCCGATCCCGTTATATCGGACTCGGAAACGGACTCTGATCCGCTTTCGTCGTTTTTCCCGCAGGACGAGAACGCAAACAGCGTTAAAATCGCCAACGCGATCGTCAGAACAAGTAATAATTTCTTTTTCATGGTTGCTCCTGTTTATTCGGAAATTTCCGAAAGATATACGACGGACGTTTCGTTTTTGAATTCTTTTGCTCCGTCCGTTTTTGTTTTTGATATCTTGTATTTTTTGACGAGAACGTCCTCATCGCCGGATCTGTCTACTTCGTAAGCGAAAAGTTCGCCGTCCTCTTCTTTATAGACGTAAACGTATTCGACTTCTTCCTCTTCACCGTCGTCTTCTTCGGTTACGGTAAGCGTCATATACGCGTAAGAATACCCCGATTTGCTTCTGCCGTCGAACTGAACGACAGAACCGTCGTCGGCGGCGTAAGTTCCCTGATAATCGTCGGGAACGGTAAGCACGCCGAGCGTCTGCCACGAGGAATCGACTATCGCGAGGGTATTCTCGTCGATATAACAGATATAGTAACAGAACGTTCCGTCCACGCTTAAACTTACGTAATTTTCGTCGACGTAAATCACGTTCACTTCCACGTCGGCAAACATACCTTTAGCAATACCGGTC
>CAVJNC010000003.1:5199-33045 GCA_963650905.1 Subdoligranulum sp. APC924/74 | reverse complement strand
ATACCGGTCATATCCATATTTTCGGTGACGTAGAAGAACTTATCGTCCGATATGAGATATTTTTTACCGATCGCGCGGTGATATAATCCGACGTTTTCGGTAACGACCTGTCCGTTTTTGCTGACGGTGGTTGTCGTTGCGTTGTCCGCGGTTTCAAACACGAATTTATAAAGTTCCGTATCGCCGTTTTTGATTATCGCAGTGATAACGTTACCGCTTTCCGTCACGGTGTAATCGTAATCGGTCGATTTGCCGTTTATCGTTACTTTTGCCTTACCGAGCCCGACGGGGCTTTTTCCGTTAAACTCGATTATATCGTCGCCGACGTGATACTTATAAAGGCTTACGTCGTCGGGCGCCTTGCAGGCTTTGTCGTTGATAAGAACGTCGTCTCCGCTGAGTTTAACGACGTAAGTTTCGTTTTTATGCGTAAACAATGCGGTTGCCGTCGCTCTGTCGTAATAATACCTGACATCCGTCGAAACGTCGTTTTCGGTTATCGTTACGGTGCCGATTGCTTTCCACTCTTTTCCTTCGGAAGTCGTATAGTCGATGTTGTATTCGCCGAAACCGTTGAACACGTACTGAGTTCCGTCGGAGGAATTCCACGTGCCTTGAAACGGATCCACGTAACACATATTGAAATCGTCTACGAGCATTCCCGTCGCGGCGTAATAACCGGTCATATAAAGAAGCGTTGAGCCGTCCTTATCGCTCGTTACCTCGCTGAACATTCCGTAAGCCGACGTGCGGTAGTACATATTAACGAGAATTTCGTATTTTTCCGTTTCGGAATTATACGATTTTTCGGCAGTATAAGTAAATTCGACGTTATAAGTATCCCTTCCGTATCCGTAACCATCCTTACCTATTCCGTAAAGAGCCATGGAATAATCGAGCAACGTTTCCGTCCAGATACCGATATAACTTCCCTCTCTGCCGTAAACCGTTTCCGTTCCGTTATCGGTTACGACCAAAAGTCCGTCGGCGTTGAATGCGGCGGTTTTTCCGCCGAACGAAACCGTATCTCCGTTTATTTCGTAAGAGAAAGTTTCTCCGTTATACTTCACTTCGCCTTTGCCGTCGAACTCTATCGTTTTACGGTTCGCGAATTCGGTTTCCCAAAGTCCTTTATAACTATCGGTTTTGGAAATCGTAAAATTAAATTGCGAAGACTGCATCGTTTTGCCGTCCGAAGAAATGCTCGCGCTACCCGATTTCGAACCTATTTTTATCGTTACGGAGTTTCCGTTGCACGAATAAGTGAATTCGGAATATCCTCCGTCCGCGTCGGTTATCGAACCCGTGCCGTCGGACAGGAAACTATAAACCGAACCGTCCGAAGTATACCAGTTACCCATTGCATTGTTGAGTTTGTTCGCTATTCCCGCATCGCTTGGCTTTGTGAAGAAGATATTATCGTAAATCTCGAGTTTATCGCCGACGATATCGCAATAATAATCCGTGGTGAGATTATATGTTCTCTTGTCGACGTCGGGGTATCTGATATAAGCGAAATATCCGTCCTTGATGAGAATTTTCTCACCGTCGTAAACGTACATGTAATTTGCGACGGTACCGTCGTAACTCATCGTCATTTTGCCGTTATCGTCAAAGACGAGACGGACTTCGACGCTGCTTACAACGCCCGACTTCGACGCCTTTATCGTGAGATAATATTCACCCGCAACGTCCTTGTAATCGGCAAAACCGACGTAAATATCCACGTCGTTGGTGAGCAGATAACAGGACGGAACCCTTTCGGTGAGTTCCTTATCGAAGAAATATCCGTAAGAGATTTGTCCGTTATCGGCAGTGAACGTGTTCATGCCCGTTCCGGCGTAAACTTCGTAAACCGGCAACACTCCGTTCGCGGTGACGGTGTCCTCGGTAAGCGTGAGCGGGTTGCCGTCCTTACCGGTTTTCGTCACTTCCGTACCGAAGACGAAACGAGCGTTGATGTTCTGTTCGGTATCTTCGTCGTATAACGGCACTATTTTTCCGTTCACGGTCTGCCAGTCGGCTTTATTCCAGCCGACGAGTTCGCACGCCTTATCGAGATTGCTCGGATCGTAAGAAATTCCGTCTTTTTCGATCGTTCCGTTCTTTGCGTTATAAATATTCCTGATTATCGCCTTTCTCGAATCGATACTCATCTGAGCTACGTCGTAAACAAGCCCGCAGAATTCGCTCTGTTCGCCTTCCGCTTCGGAAGAGAACGCGCAAACGACTTCCGCCGCTGCAACGCAACGCGTCGCCGAAGTATCGTTATCTGTTTTTCCGCAAATCGCACCCGCGTTCGACGCTTTTTGGTTGATCAACGCGCTGATTTTCCCTTTCACGTAGCAGTTGGCAAGCGAAGAATTTTCTCTGAGATAACCGACGATACCGCCCGCATTCTGAATTTTTCCGCTTATTTCTCCGTTGAAAGAACAGTTGTAAGTAGCGGCCGCAACCGACGTCGACGCGCCGTAAGACGCGCCCGCGATGCCGCCGACGTTATAGATAGGATAATCGCCCGAAGAGGAAAGAGTTCCGTCGACGCGGCAATATATAATCGAAGCCGTGTTATCGGGCGCGTAACTCTGCATAAAGCCGCAGATTCCGCCGATGTGAAGAGCCATATTCTCTTCGTTTATGGTATTGACCACGCTATAATCGCCGCTGAAACTGCAGTTGATTATATCCGAACCGATATTGTAAGAAACGATACCGCCGACAATATAATTGAGTTTTGACGATGTTTCGAGAACGAAATCGTTTTTTACGTTGAGATTTTCAATCGTTGCCGTCACGACGTAACCGAAAAGTCCTGCGTAACCGTTTTCCGCGTTGATTTTAAAGTTCGAGATCGTGTGTCCGTTTCCGTTGAAATTTCCTGCGTAATACACACTTCCGCTATCCGCAACGGGATCGATGGTTTCGCCTTTGAAATCGATATCGGACGTCAGTTCGATATACGCTTCGCTATATTTTTCCGCTCCGCCGTTTATACTGTCGGCGAAGGTTTTGAACTGAGAAGCGTTCGCGATTTTATACGGACTTTTCATCGTTCCCATACCTTTGATCACCGCGTCTTCTCTCGTAAGCCCTTCGACGGTAACCGTTACGGAACTTTGCGCCACGAAAGAATACTTACCGGAACCGTCGGCGGTGAGAACCGTGTCGCCCGCTTTTACGACGGGCGAACCGCCATAATAAGGCGACACGCGCAGACCGAACGACACCGTCGTTCCTTTTTTCACGTTTCTCGGAGTGCTTCCGTCAAACAGAAATTCCGCGTAATCTTCTTCCTGCCACCTGATTCTGACGGTTTCGTCCGTTCCGCTCTTTTCCTGCCAGTCGGCAACGAGCGTTATATCTTCCGTTACGGGCGTGGTGAAAACGTAATATTCTTCCGCGCCGTCTTTTTTCCAACCGAGGAATTCGAAACCCTCTTTCGTCGGAGCGTCCGGTTCGGCGACCGTTTCGCCTTTACTTACTTCGACAACGCTGTCGCTCGTACCGTTACCGTAAGAAAAAGTTACTTTAAACTTTTTCCCGCAACCGGTGCAAGCGAGCGCGGCGACGCACAGTATAACGGTCAACAACGCTATTAAAATCTTTTTATCTGACCTGTGTTTAATCATAATGCTCCTTGTTTCGTATGTATACCGACAAAGAAATGAATTCTGCCTGTCCGGTATCAAAGTGCTTACTTTATCCCCGATAAAATCCCTGTCTTACTTTTTGAAAAACTTTCCGATCTTTTTCTCTTCGGCTTCTTTTAAGGCAAGTTCTTCCTCTTGCTTCTGCTTTTCGAGAAGTTCGTCGTAATGCGCGGCGTCAGCCATAACTTCCTCGTCGTACTTATGGCAAGCCACCATATGCCCGCCGCCTACGTCGCGGAATTCCGGTTCGATCAACTTGCACGCGCTCATGCACTCGTTGCAACGGGTGTGGAACTTGCAACCCTTTGGCGGGTTTGCAGGCGAAGGAATGTCTCCCTGCAAAACGATTCTTTTAATCTTCGTTTCGGGATCCGGAACGGGAATCGCCGAAAACAACGCCTTTGTGTAAGGGTGAAGCGGGTTGTCGAACATCTCTCTTTTCGAGCCGTATTCGACCATATTGCCGAGATACATAACGCCGACTTCGTCCGAAATATGCTCCACGACCGAAAGATCGTGCGAGATGAAAATATACGAAAGGTGTTCCGTTTCCTGAAGGTCTTTGAATAAGTTGATTATCTGAGCCTGAATGGAAACGTCGAGAGCCGAAACCGGCTCGTCGCAAATGACGAGTTTCGGCTTTAACGCGAGCGCCTTCGCTATGCAGATACGCTGTCTTTGTCCGCCCGAAAATTCGTGCGGGTATCTGTCGAAATAATGCGGCTGAAGTCCGCACTTTTTCATTATGTCTACGATATATTCCTTATACTCCGATTCGGGAACGATTTTGTGAACCTTAACCGCCTCGCCGACGATCTCTCCGACCGTCATTCTCGGCGAAAGCGACGAATAAGGATCCTGAAATATCATCTGGAAATTGGGGCGGACTTTTCTGAGCGCCTCGCCTTTAAGGTTTTCTATATGCCGGCCTTCGAAGATTATCTCTCCGCCCGTGGGTTCGTAAAGCCTGAGAATCGTTCTTCCGAGCGTGGTTTTTCCGCAACCGGATTCTCCTACAATACCTATCGTCTGCCCCTCTTTGAGCCTTAACGAAACCCCGTCCACCGCTTTGAGATAAACGGTGTTTTTCTTCAGAAGGCTCTTCGATATCGGGAAATATTCTTTAAGGTTGTTGACTTCGAGGAGATATTTTTCCTCTCCGCCGCTTACGGCAACGTTATCGGCCATTGCTCATTCCCTCCTTTAACGCGAGATAGCATGCGACGTAATGCGTTGGCGAAACCTGCACCATCGGCGGATATCCGTTTTTGCATACGTTGCATTTCATATTGCATCTGTCCTTGAAATAACAGGTTGAAGGCATATTTACGGGGTTCGGCACGTTGCCGGGGATACTGTAAAGCCTGTCGACTTCCTTCCCGACGACGGGTTTGCTCTTCTGAAGCCCTATCGTGTAAGGGTGCATCGGGTTTTTGAAAATCTCCGTGACCGTTCCCTTTTCCACGACTCTGCCCGCGTACATAACCACGACGTAATCGACCATTTCGGCGATAACGCCGAGATCGTGCGTGATAAGCATTATGCTTCCGCTGATTTTTTCTTTAACGTCGCGGAGAAGGTCGAATATCTGCGCCTGAATGGTGACGTCGAGAGCCGTGGTAGGTTCGTCCGCTATTATGAGTTTCGGGTTGCAGCAAAGAGCCATGGCTATCATAACCCTCTGACGCATACCGCCCGAAAGTTCGTGCGGGTAAGACTTATAAACGTGTTCGGGCATCGCTATGCCGACGAGGCGAAGCATTTCGAGACTTCTTTCCTTGGCGGCGATTTTATCCGCGCCGTCGACGTGAAGCAGCGTTACTTCGTCGAGTTGGTTGCCGATTGTGAACACGGGGTTAAGCGAAGTCATCGGTTCCTGAAAGATCATAGCGATTTCTCTGCCGCGTATTTTCGACATTTCCGACAACGGCATTTTCGCTATATCGACCACTTCGTCGTGTTCCTCGAAAATTTTTCTGAAACGAGGTTTGCCTTTCCCGTCGACGGATTGCTTCGTTACGGGTTTTCCGTCCTCGCCGATGACGACGTTTCCGTTTTCGTCTTTTACTTCTTCCGTAATCGGTTCTTCGCCGACGGGAGTTTTAACAGTCGAACGGAAACGTATGCTGCCGTCCACGATCTGCCCCATAGGGCCCTGAACGAGTTGCATAAGCGACAAACTCGTGACGGATTTTCCGCAACCGGACTCGCCGACTACGCCGACCGTTGAGCCGGCGGGAATATCGAACGAAACGCCGTTGACGGCTTTAACCACGCCGCTGTCCGTATAAAAGTATGTGTGAAGATTATCGAATTCGACGATATTTCTATCGTCTTTCATCTGAGTTATATAATCCGATCTTTTATAAGCCGCTCTTTTCTTTTTGAGAATCTTTATTTCTTTCGCGTTTTCCTTCGCTATGTTTTTCGATTCTTTGGCGGATATATAGTGTTTTTTTTCTTCCATTTTATCACCTCATCGCCTTGGGATCGTAAGCGTCGCGCAAGCCGTCGCCGACAAAATTGAACGCGAGAACGGCGAGAACTATGCAGATACCCGGAGAAATCCAGAGATTCGGATAATTTCTGAGCGTTGTGTTATTCGCCGCCGCATTGATCATATTACCCCACGTCGCGTATTCCGCAGGCAAACCTATTCCGAGATAGCCGAGCGTCGCTTCGGTGAGGATTATTCCGCCGAGGCCGAGCGTCATAGAAACGATGAGTTGCGGCATTACGTTCGGAATAAGATGCTTGAATATCTTTCTGCTTACGGGAAGCCCGCTCGCTTCCGCGCTGAGCATAAAGTCCTGCTCTCTGAGAGAAAGAATCTGACCTCTTACGAGTCTTGCCGTTCCCGCCCAACCGAAGAACGTAAGCATTGCCATCAGAATATATAATTTCGCGGGACCGGTGACGTCTTTCGCGTCCAGCGCGACGCCGATAATCATCATCATCGGGAGCGTGGGTACGCAGTTGAAAATATCGACTATTCTCATTATCACCTGATCCACCCAGCCGCCGAAATAGCCCGCAAGTCCGCCTAAAAAGACGCCTAACAACGTTTCGAGGATTATCACGACGAAACCGACCGTAAGCGAAACTCTTCCGCCGTACATAAGCCTTGAAAACACGTCGTAACCCTTATCGTCCGTACCGAGAAGGTGCGAAAGCGAGGGTTTGAGATAATTGCTCGGTTCGGAATAAGTAATTATATAAACGGGCGTGTCGCCGTATTTGGGACTTTCGACCTCTTTATAGTACTCTTCGACAACCGCCTGCGATTCGTCGGGCGTGCGTTCGCCCCAGATGAAACCGAACGGAAGAAGGGGACCTAAAAACGAAAAGATAAACAACACCACGAGCATAATAAGCCCCGTCATGGATAATTTGGAACGGAAAAATCTCTTTAAAACGAGCATTCCCGGGCTGAGAGTTCTGCTCGTGATTTCTTCCGTGCTTACTTCGTTTTCATCTTCGTATTCGCCGAACGCGTTTTCCTCGGAAACGATTTTTTTAAGTTCTTCTTCGCTCGCTGCGGAAAGTTCCGCTATTCTTCTTCGCTCGCCGAAAAGAGTATCGGTAGGATTGTCGATAATTATTTTTTCTTTATTCTCTTCCATACCTCTCTCCTTTATCTGCCGAGTTTAACTCTCGGATCGACGACCGCATACATCAGATCGCTGAGAAGCGTTCCGATAACCGTTAAAACCGCGATAAACATGTTATAGCCCATTATAAACGGTATATCCGCCACGACGAGAGCGTCGTAAGCGAGTTTTCCGATACCGGGGATACTGAAAACCGTTTCGGTTATCATCGCCCCGCCGAACAAACTCGGCAGAATACCGGCCATCATCGTTACGAGCGGAATCATCGTGTTTCTGAAAACGTGTTTGTAGATTACTTTATGTTCGCTGAGTCCTTTCGCCCGAGCCGTTCTTACGTAGTCCGCTTTTAACGCTTCGAGAGTGTTCGTTCTCGTGTAACGCATAAGCGAGCCGACCGACAGAATAACGAGAACCGACATAGGAAGAACCATATGCCAGAGATTATCGCCCAATCTGACGATCCACGAAGCGTCCTTGGGAATAGACGACGAAGCGATACCGCCGACCTCGAACCAACCGAGATCGACCGCGAAAACCTTTATCGCGAGAGCGGCAAGGAAGAACGTGGGAAGCGATATACCTATCATCGCCAGAACCGTAACGGTATAATCCACGACGCCGTACTGATTGACGGCGGCTTTTATTCCGAGCGGAATCGCGATGAGAAATTGCAGAACCGTTGCCACGAAGGCTATCGCGAACGATATGCCCATATTCTGAGTTATAACGTCCTTAACGGGGCGTTTATACTTGAACGACATTCCGAGATCGCCTTTGAGCATATTGCCGAGCCACTGAAAATAACCGCCCAACACCGCGCCGAGTTTATCGAAAAATCCTGCAAGACGATAGTCGACGTTACCGTCGATTTCGCCGAGTTTATCTTCTGTGAAAACTATATTCCTGATTGTTTTGAAGTCGCTTTCGTCGTCGGTTACGATTTTATAAGTGCCTGATTCGATAATCGTAAGCACTTCGTCGATCGTTATAAGGCTGTTATCGTTGCTCTCCTGCCCGGATTCGCCGTCGTTTTCTACGGCCGCGCCTTTGCTCTGAACTTTGCAGACGTTATACGTTCCGTCGCCGTTTAAAATAAGCCTCGTGTTTTTGCTTCCGTCGAAGTCTCCTTCATACCACTCCGCAAAGGTTTTCACGCCGAGCGTTACGTCATAGTAACTCTCGTCTTTTGTGTTTTTGGTAAAAGTTTTACCGGCAAAAGAACTGCCATCTCCCATCTCTATTTTCAGATAGGCGTCCGGCATCGACAAACCGTATAATTCCTTTATACGGTCCACGTCCTCCTGCTTCATCGTACCTTGCTGCACTGCCGAAGAATATTGATTATCGACGTAATCGGTCGGCATAAACCTTGCGAGAGCGTAAATGATAATCGAAACTCCGAACAGGATCAGCACGGCAAGAAGTAATCTTTTTACCACGTATTTTAACATATCCATATATACTGCGTCCTGCCGCGGCGGCGAATTCGCCGCCGCGTGTAAAATTTATATTGTTGCCCGTTTTGACGAGCGTTGTTTATTACAGGTAATTCAACTCCCAGATTCTCGAAATAAGTCCGTTATAAGGCGAACGTTCCTTTTCGGGCGTCATAGTCTTCACGTCAAGAACGTTCTTGTTATAAGCCATCATATCCTTTCTCTGATAGGTCGGGAATTCTACGGCGAGTTCCATTATCTTATCGAGGGCTTTTGCGTAGATCACCTCTCTGTCTGCCTGAACGATCGTCGCTCTGCCCTTGTCGATAAGGTCGCTGAGTTCGGTTATGATCTGATATTCCTTCTTGTAAGCGCCGTTTTTTCCGCTCTTTATCTGTTTATAGCCCCAGTTGGAAGTGGAACTTGCCAGAGAATCGATATGATAAACCTGATACATATCGGGATCGATCGTGGACGACCACGCCGCAGCCCAGACGGCGAGTTTTCCGGAGGAAAGATCGCTTAATGCCGTCTGCGAAGTTACGACCTTAACGTCGAAACCATGTTCATTGAGGATTTTCTGTGCCTTGAGGAACATCTTATACGCCGGGTGATCGGTGGAGCCGCCCGCTATCGTAAATTTATAGTTAAGCGTATCCGTGCCGAAACCTGCGATATTCTTTTCGTAAACGCCGTTGCTGTTTTTGGTGTAACCCTCGGCTTTGACGAGCGCTTCGATTTCGTTGCCGGTGCTGTCGAACTTGTAATCTTTCGTTTTCCCGTCTTCGTCATATTCATAAACGCCGACGCCTTTGGGATAAGCCCAACTGGTCATGGACATAGGTCTTCTGATGATTTCGGCAAGACCGCCCTGATAATAATCGTTTACGATAATGCTCGTGTCGAACGCCTTCATTATCGCTCTTCTTACGTTGATGTTCGGAACGAAACGGGGGTTGATTCCGACGTAACCGTAACCGCTTGTGGATATTTCGACGTGACCGACGCCCGAGGAGTTTGCGTAGTTGATATTATCCTGAGTCGCGCTCGGTTCGCCGTAATCGACGTTGTTCTGCTTGATTGCGTTTATGATCTGGTCGGATTCTACAACCTTATAAGTCACGTACTTGATTTTCGCGTTCGAAAGTCCGGAACCGACGGTTTCGAAATAGGGGTTACGAACGTAATAAATCATGTTGTTGTTGAAGAACTTACTCGCAGAAGATTTGGTGCTGCCGTTTTCGTCGGAAGCCATATAAGAGCCCGCACCCACCGGCAAGCCGACTTTGTCGCTTGCATTGATGACTTCGTTCATGAAGGTGATGTTACCGAATTCAAGACCGAATTCGCCCTTGTCGGCGTCGAAAGCGGCGATATAATCCTTTGTTATGCCCGTTTCGGGGTTTGTCCAGGAATGAGTCGAATAATAATGCATCGGAGCGACCGTGAAAGCGAAGTTATAAATCGCTTTCGGATCTACGCCGTTGATTTTTATCGTGAGAACGTCGTATTCGTCATCCAGTTTCTTGCCGTTGAAACTCGATTTTTCCTTACGGGTAGTTATCCCCGAAACAGTGGGAACCAGTTTTTCGCTCTCTGCAAAATATTCTGTTTTTGCTTCCTGCGTGAATAAATCGGTGATCGTTGTCGCGGTTGCCCAATAATTAACTATATTGTAGAAGCTATCGCCATTGGTTCTGGTAAGGTCGTATTCCCCGTCCTTTTTCGGGAAATAAGAATCAAACACGGCGTTTATGCAGTATTCTTTGATAGCCGCGTCCCTGCCAAGGTCAGGATGCTCCGCGACGTAATCGTTTATATCTTCAAGAATAACGCTTGCGGCTTCTTCGTCGATTTTGTAGTTGCCGTCATCATCCTTCAAATAATACCCCGGTTTCGAAGGATCGAGTTTCAATAATTCGGAATATCCGCCGTCGTTAAGAAGGAATATCTGCCAGACTTCGGTGAAATTCCAGTCCTTATAAGATTCTTTATCTATGCTGTTCCAGTCGGTTGTAAGTTCTTCCTTAAACTTTTCCGCAACCGTTTCGAAATCCTTTTTGGCGGACGCCTTCTTCTCGTCGTCCCAATCGGCGACGTAATCCGGTCTTTCGTCGTCGGTAGTCTGAGCGTAATTATAACGAACAAAATCAACGAGTTCGCTGACACGCTTATTCGCCGTACTTATAAACTGTTCCTCGAAAGCCGATTCGTCGCCTACGGTCTGGCTCTGCTGACGATAACTTTTAAGTCCGACTATATCCGTGGAATAAATCGTAGCGGAACCGGTGTAAGCGGGATCGAGATAGACGTAAAGGTTGAAAAGAACGTCCTTTATCGTGAGAGGCTCGCCGTCCGAGAACTTTATTCCGTTTTTGATAAGGAATTCGTAAGTGGTGAAATCGCCTTCTGTTTTCGAAGTGTAGTCCTTGGCAACCGTGGGTTCGTCCTCGCCGCAGATTATAGCGCCATCCTTGTCGGTACTGAGCATTCCGATCTGAGTAAGCCCCGTTATCGACGAATCGTATGCCGACGAAGAGAAATAGGGATTGAAAACGCCGTCCGGCGTGGAAATACTCATCGTGAACGTGCGGGTTTCGGGATCGTTCGCCTGCGGCTTGTTAGTCGAGCAGGCAACGATGATTCCCACCGTTCCGCCGACCGCGACGACGCACGCGAGAATGATTGCAATCAGTTTCTTTGAAAGTTTCATTTTTGCTCCTTTTCTTATTCTGTATATATTAGTTATTACTTATCTTTTTTTCTTCGGTTTTAACGCCAGTATAGTCGCAGTTTTCGGTTGTCGCCGAACCCTCCGCTATCCATTCGTAAACGCTCGAAATCTTGTTTGATCCATAATCGTAATAAAGCGTTCCGCCGACCATTACGTTTGAAATTTTCGCGCCTTCTCTTGCCGAATAAGCAAAAAATCCCGCTTTGTATTCTCCGTTTGACAGCGCGACTTTGAATTCAACCGTCGCGTTTTCTACGACGAGATCGTGAATATACGCGTTCTGACCTAACTCGCCGAAAATGCCGGCGCCGAAATTTTTCTTGTCGCATACTCTCTTCACGGCGATTCCGGAAATTTTATGTCCGTTCCCGTTGAATTCGGCGTCATAATCGCCGTAAACCCATTCGGTTGACGAAAAATCAAGGTCTTTTGCAAGGTAAATATTGCCGCCCTTGGCAAGCGCTTTTATAAGAGCGTCCTCACTGTCGATGATATTCCAGTTTCCTTTGATAAATTTGACGAAAATCGTTATATCTTCCGTCGTCACGGTGCAAGGCCAGACGAATTCGTTCTCGCACGCCGCGTCGATATAATATCCGAATAACGTGTGTCCGTCTTTCTCCGGCGCGAGGACTGTGGGCTTTTGTATAACCGTATCGGGTGCTTCGGAAGACGAACCGACAATCGCCGCTTCGTTCGTCGGATCTGCGGCGTCGTACAAGTCCGCGTCGATATATTTCACGATCGCCGTCTTGACGAAGTTGGCGTAAAGAGTCATATCGCCGTTCACGCGCATAGAAGCGAAATCCCATTTTTTGTCGAGAACCATTCTATCGGTTTCCGAGTCCTTAATCGTATTGCCGTCGGCGTCCGTTTTTGCGGTATACCACCCTTCGAGGTAATAACCGATGACTTCGCCTTTTCTGAAATTATCGTTATCCCCCGGTTGAATACCGACGAGCGATCCATCCATCACGCCTAAATACTGATTTTTGCAGTTGGACTCGATTTTTCCCGTGTTATAATCGAAAGTTACGAGATAATCGTATTTTTTAACCGACTCGCCGTCGCCGCACGAGCATAATGCTAAGCAGCATATGCTCGCAAAAGCGCACAGCAACGCGATAAGAGCGTATTTTTTGAATCTGAATTTACTTTTCATATCGGTTACCACTACTTATTTGACTTTTTTCTTTTTGAGGTAAATCAATACGACGACCGCCGCCGCGGCAACCGCAACGCCGACTCCTCCGCCGACAAGCGCGCCGACAAGACAACCGTTTTTACCGTCGCCCCCGTCGTTGTTGCTTTCGCTTCCCTCTTCAACGTTGAGAAGAAGATCGACCGAGTAAGACTTATCTTCGTAAACGCAGGTGATGACGACCTTTTCGTCGCCGTAAACGAGCGTCGTTTTATCCACCTTGTAATCGGTGACGACAAGTTCGGAATCGTCGTCGAAAATGAACTTGAGGACCATTCCGTCGGTGTTGAATTTCTCGCCGGAAACGTATCTCGTTTTGTCGGGAGTTTTCTCGATTTTAAGTTCTTTAACCGCGACAGGACGACCGAATTCTTTCTTCTTTTCCCTCAGAACGGATTCGTAAGAGGAAAGGGTTCCTGCTTCTTCGCCGACAAGTCCGAGTTGATCGGGATCGGTGATTTTATTGTATTTCTGCCTTGCCGCTCTCGCGAGTTCCGCCGCTTCGGAAATCGCGTCGAACGAAGTCGCTTTGCTTATTTCCTCAACGGATTTTTCGGCTTTGAGAGCGTCCATCGCTTCGGTAAACGAGTGAGTTATATCGTCGGGAAGAATCTGCTCGGTTTTTTCAACCGTGAAGAAACCTTTCCAGATCTCGTTGTCGTAACCCGTTCCGTTCTTGGGAACGATTGCTTTAAGATTGAAACTTTTCGTCTGGTACGCTTCATTGAAATACTTATTGCAAAGAATTTTCGCAACGTAATCGTAGAAGTTCGAGTAATATATGGTCGATCCGAGAACGTCGGTACTGCCTCTGCCGAAAATCGTCGCTTCGAGACTGCCCGCGGCTATAGAAGAAGCGTCGACGAATTCGGAAAGAAGAACGGGCGCTTTCACGCTGTTGAACTTATACTCCGTCACGCTCGAATCGTAGAAAGCGTAATTGCCTATTCTCGAAACGGTGTAAGCGAATTCGATGCTCTTGAGAAGCGTTGCGCCCTCGAACGCGCTGTCCGCTATGGCGCAGGTGCCGGGAAGCGTTACGTAATCGTCGCCTTCTTTTGCGGCGGGATATTGTAAAAGGACAAGTCCGTTTGCGGTTTTAGCATACAGAACGCCATCCGTCGAGAACACGTTTTCGCCGTTTGCGGTGATGCTCTTAAGCGTTTCGATATTAGCGAACGCGCCGCCGCCGTAAGCGTATTCGTTACGGTTTTTCACTTCGTCGAGTCTGCCCTTTTCGTCGTATTCGATCCATTTGTAGTTTACGTTGAAACTATCGAAGGATGCGGGAAGAACGACCGTTTCGAGTTTCGTATCGGAGAAAGCGTATTTGCCTACCGATTTAAGTTTTCCGAAGGTTACCGTTTCAAGAGGCGTATCCATGAACGCGAATGATCCGATTTCTTCGGCGTTATAGAGTTTAACGGAGGTAAGCCCCGTGGACGAGAACGCTCCGTTGCCGATTTTCTTCGCCGCGTTAAGTTCCGCCGATTTGAGATTTACGCATCCGAAGAACGCGTAATCGCCTATAACATCAACTCCGTCGAGATTAATGCTTTCGATTGCGGAACAGTTGAAGAACGCGGACGCGCCGATTTCCTCAACGGTTCCGGGGAGAACCACGCTCGCGAGCGTTTCTCTCTTCGCGTTGGACATAAACGCCGACGCGCCTATAACCGTGGTTCCTTCGCCGAACGTTACGGACTGAAGTTTAGCCGCGTCGTAGAACGCGAACGCGCCCATTTCGGTAACCGCGCCGAATTCTGCGTTTGCTATTCCGGAAGAACGGAACGCGTTTTCGCCTATCGCACGAACGCACGGGAACGCGACTTCTTCGAGTTTGCCGCAGCCGTTGAACGCGCGCTCGCCTATAACTTCGAGTTTGCCGGCGACGATTGTTTTTATGCCGGAATCCCTGAACGCGGATTCGCCGATTTCGACGAGTTCGCCGAACTCGTAATTTTCAACCGAGCAACCTCTGAACGCGTAAGGTTCGATTTTTCTCACGCCGTCAAGCCCGGTTATCGTTTTAAGGGCGGAAGTTTCCGCAAACAAACCTTCGGGGATTACGGTTATGCCCGAGTTGAGTTTCACGCTCGTGAAACTGCTGCCCGCAAGCGCGTAAGCGCCGAATTCGGTTACGCCGGAAAGATCTATCTCGCCTTTGGTCTTCAAGCCGGAAAGCGCGCCTTTGCTTATCTTCGCGACGGTTTTCGGAAGAACGTAATTCGTTGTGGAACAAGGAACAGCCACAAGTTCGGTCTTGTTTTTATTGTAAAGAACGCCGTTTTCGACCTGATAGATATCGTTCGAACCGTTGCACGAACCGTTTATCGCAAAACCGGAAGAGTTGGACGACACGAACATCGGGCAATCCTTAAACACGTTCTTGCCGAAAGTTATCTCCGCGTTGCCTACGTCGAGAGTTTTGATATTCGATCCGGAGAACGCTTCGTCGCCGATTTCGTATTTACCCGCAGGCAGAACGAGTTCGGTAAGCCCTTTCGTACCGGCGAACGCTTTTTCGCCTATACCCGTAAACTTGACGTCTTCTTCGGGTTCAAACGTGAAATTTTCAAGCCCCGCGCAACCGTCGAACACGCCCGCGTTAAGATAAGCGCCTTTGAACGTGAATTTTTTAAGCGAAGCGCAGTTTGCAAACATTCTTTCGCCGATATTGGTGAAACTCGTGGTTACGACCGTTTCGAGCGAAGTACAATCTTTGAACACTTCCTTACCCGTTACGCGAAGTTCGGAAATATCTATCTCTTTGAGAGAAGTACAACCCTCGAACGCGGAATCGTAAGCCGTGGTGAGACGTTGCGAATTTTCTATCTCCGCGAGCGACGTGCAGTTTTTAAACGCGCTCTCGCCCACGGTTATCGCGCCGTAATAATTATCGTAAGTTTTGTTTTCTCTGTCCACAAACTTCTCGAGCGTTATTTTTTTGAGTTTTTTGCAATCCTTGAACGCTTCCTTTCTTATCGTTGTCAGCTGGCTCGGAATAACGATTTCCTCGAGATTTTCGCAACCGTTGAAAGCGTTTTCGGGAATCTCGGTTATCGTCCCCGGGAGAACGACTTTTTTAAGCGTTTTGTTATTTGTAAAACACTTCTCGTCGATATACAATACGTTTTTATCCTTGGGAATTTCGCAAACTTCTCCGCCGTAATAATCGTAGAGAGTGTAATTTACTATTCTGTATATATCGCCGACGGTGATTTTAACGGATTTTTTGAGCGTTTTCTTCGTCCGGTTATCCGTTACGGTAACGTCGACGTTGGCAGAGCCTTTTTTGAGCGCCTTTACGTTACCTATCTGATCGACCGTGAGCACTTCAGTATTATCCGAAGTGAATTCAACGCTGAAATCGGTTATATACCACGGCGAAACGCCCGCTCTTATCTGAGCCGTCTGATTCGGGTTCATCGTGAAACTCGGATTGGTGTAATCGATGTTCACGACGTAATCCTTCGAATTGTAAACGGGTTCGAGCGTTATTTTCTCGATGACGGGATCGCTCAGTTTTTCGGACGTAACGACGAGTTCCGCGCAGGCGTAAATCTTTGCGTTGTCGGCGTCGCCGTCCTTGAGATAGAGCGTGGCTTTGCCCGCCGCTTTCGCGAAGATCTCCCCGTCTTTGACGGAAACGTACTGCTGACCTGATTTTACGTACCAGTTAAGCGATTTACTGAGCGTCGCGTCGGGAGAAGCGTTTATCACGGGAGCGTAAAGTTCGTTGATCTTCATTTCGAGATCGTAAATCGGATATTCGTAAGAATTGCCCGCGGAATCTTTAGCCGTACCCGGCTCGCCGACGTCCGTAAGTCTGCCGTCGGCCGTCGAAACGATCGCCTGTTCGGGATATTCGAGAGCCTCTGCCAGATCTACCACGCAAATCGTCTGATTGAGCGCGTAATCGTCGACGGCAATGTAAAGTTTGCCGCTCTTGACGAGTTCGTCGTAATAATCGGTTATGTCGATCGATACGGTGCTTTTTTCGCCTTTTCCTCCGTAAACGGGAACGGGGTATTCGGAAGCAAGCGTGAGAACGCCTCCGCTGTAATCCTTATCCGTTTTGGCATAACACGGCATAACGTCCATAACGTATTGATTGTCCTGAACGTCGACGTCGAGATAAATATTGTATTTAACCTTTTTGTTTTCCGTGTAAGGATCGAAACGAATGCGGTAATCGAGAATCTGCGGAGCTTCGTAATCCACGGTAAACGTGAAATCGAATTCGTTGTTTGCGGGATTTTCGCCGCCTTCGTAATCGAGAGTACCTTTAAGGGTTACGTCGTAAGTCGAGTTGGCGGAAAGATTCCATTCTTTCGCGTCGATTTCGAGCATTATCATCGCGCCGCGATTACTTCCGCCGGCAGCGTAAGATTTACTGACTTTTTCCGTTGTTTTTCTGTATTTTATCTCGCCCGTTACCGAATCTTTTACCTCGATATCGATCGTGTTCGCTCCGCGAAGAAGCCCCGCGTAAACCATGTATACTTCATATATCGTGTGACTGGTGTCATCGTCGAAAATCGATATCGCCGCCTTTTCTTTTTCGGCGTATATCTTAACGTCCGAGTCCGACATTTCGTAAAGGTAAGAACCGAGCGCGATTATATATTTGTCTTCGTAATACTGACCGAGAACTCTCGTTTCGGCAGCCGACGCTTTCAACTTATCCTCTTCGGGAACGCCGGTATCCTGTTCGCTTTCCGCAATATCGTAAATACTGTAATCGAACAAAGGAGCGTCGTTCCAGTCGCCGTAGAAAGCAAGATAAGGAAGCCCTATCGTAACTTTCGTTTCGCCGGCTCCGGCAAGCGACACAAAACCTTCGACGTACATTCCGTTTTTGAAATTCTTATCGAGTTTCGCTTTGGTTTCGTCTGTGAGCGTTATTTTTACGTTTACTTCCGCCTTTCCGCTTGCGGGAACGACGATATTCTCGCCGTTGCCGATTTTTCTTCCGCCGACGGTTATTTCTATAATGCTGTCGTCGAGCATATCGGCTTTTTCGGCAACCGTTTTGCTATCGGACGCAAGAGTTTCCGTCATAACGTAAACCTTGGGCGAATAAATCTCTTCTTTACCCGACACGTTGTTGACGGTGAATGCGAATTCGTAAACGCCGGTCTTTTCCTTATCGTCGTAAAGTTCTACTTTGGTTTTATCTCTTTCGTTGCCGTTTTCATCCTTAACCGTAATGTAACTTTCGGCGTCGATCGCGTTTTTGATGCTTGCGAGCCCCGCACCCTGTTTTCTCGGCGAATATGGGTTATTTTCTTCGTTTCTGGCGATAGTCGCGGTACTCATAAGAACCTGATTGACTCTTGCCGCGAGAGCTTTGCCCTTTAAGCCCTGTTCTTTGAGATTCTGACGAAGAAGAGCGATCG
Source organism: Subdoligranulum sp. APC924/74 (assembly GCA_963650905.1). Taxonomy (GTDB): domain Bacteria; phylum Bacillota; class Clostridia; order Christensenellales; family Borkfalkiaceae; genus UBA10281. The sequence continues at coordinate 15,011 of CAVJNC010000003.1, read as the reverse complement.
CGCCGGCCATATTCGGCGCGGCCATACTAGTTCCGCTGTAAACGTCGTAACCGCCCGGCACCGCGCTGGTTATTTCTCCGCCGTGTGCGGTAATTTCCGGTTTCAGTTGCAAGTCCGGCATCGGGCCCCAACTCGAGAAGTCCGACATAAAAGGCCCTGCTTCGAAATCGGAATCGATCTGAATCGTGCCGACGCTTTTCTCCGCTCCGTCGATGATCTTTTTCGCCGCGTCCATCGTTATTGCGCAGGTCGGGATCGGATTGTTAATCTCGCCGAGCGACATTCTTATCGTACCCGAGACGTTGTTATAAATAATACAAGCCGTCGCTCCCGCGTCTATCGCGTAACAAACCTTTTCCTTGAAAGTTATATCGCCCCTCTTTACCAGAGCGATCGTTCCGTCGTACCCGTCGGAATTTGCGATTTCTTTCTTTAATCTCTGCGTGTAGTTTGTATCTCTGCCGACGCCGCTTATAACTACGTATTTAAAATTAAGCGTTTCGCCTTTGGCTTTTCCGGTTACTTTATATAATTGTTCGACAAAATCGAGTTCGTTGCCGTCGCCGTCGGAAGCCTCGGTGATGAAAGCGACCTGATTTTCGTCGCCGTTAGCCTGAATGTAAGCCGACTTCTGACCGTTTATCGAAGCGACGGATAAAGCCGCGTCGTAAGTGGAAGGCGAGCCTACCGTGCCTGAATCGGGGTTGGAAGCAAGGTTCGTACCGTTTCCGCCGCCGAAACCCGAACTGTAATCGTTGCTCGCCGCGACGACAAGGCTTATACCCGCTTCTTTAACTCTCTCGTAAATTTCGTTGGTGAGTTTGCCTGTGGAGTCGTTGTCGCTTTCCTCTGCAAACCCCGCGCTCGAACCGAGACTCATATTAATAACGTCGACGCCGAGAGCGACGCAGTCGCTGACGGCGGAAATTATATCGATCGTATCCGCGCCGCCGAGTCCGTCGCTGTCGAGATTATCGGTGAAAACCTTGCAGATGACGAGTTGAGCCTCGGGCGCGACGCCGATAAACGTTTCGCCCGTCTCTTCGTTGACGACGTAATCGCTCTTGCCCGCGACTATACCCGCAACGTGAGTTCCGTGCGTGGAATAGGACGGATAAACGTCCGCGTCGTCGTCCGCATAATCGTATGCGTAAGGAATTTTCGCGTTATAATACGCTTCGTCGGCGGTTACTTTCGCATAAAAACCGTCGCCCGCCTCCGCAATCTTCTCCGCGACGGTATTTTTGTCCCACGCGGGATTTTCCGGCATCGTCTTAAACGCCTCGTGCGAATAATCGAGACCGGTATCGAGAATGGCGACAACCATTCCTTCGCCTTGTTCGTTTATATTCTCGGAGTTGTAAATACCGGTGGTGTAAACGTTGGCGTCGTTTTTAACGGCGACCTTAGGCTCGGCATATCTCTCGGAAAACTCTATTCCCTTAACTCCGTCGATTTTTTTTATCGCTTCATAATTTTCGGCGTCAACCTTTAACGCGACGCCGTTGTTAAGAACGCTATAAGAATATTTGAACTGATATTTGATTCCTTTCTGATCGAGTTTTTTCAGAAAATCGTCATGCGATGCGGTTATGGACTTTTTGAGAGCCGCGCCTCTTCCGCTTGCCGCGAATTCCGAAAATTCCGTGTTGTCGTCCGCTTCTTTTTCATAAGCGGAATAAAGATCCTCTCCGTCGAGTTCGACGATAATCCAACGTTCGCCCTCGAATCCGGCAGTCTTGGTCTCAACCGTCTGCACGACGTCTTTGTTGAAATACTGTGAACGGAGATTCGATGTGTCGAGTTCCGTTTTAACGATGTTGCCCGTCAAAGTCTTCGAGCCGTAACTTACATCCGCTTTGGAAGAATATGACGTCGCAAATACCATGGAAACGCATAAAGCTAAAGCCGTGGCGGCCTGCAACGAGCCGATGATCTTCTTTTTGTGTTTGAACATTATCTCTCCTGAACGCTCTGTTTTTGTGTTTTTCTTTTGAGCGCGCATATTACTCATCATATCTTATTATATCACATATAAATAAAAAAAACAAGGAAATTCCAAGGCAAAAAGGCCCTTTGTCGATTTTCATCGAAAACTTGCCGTAATTTCTTAATTATCACAATTATATCTTTTAAACACTCTCCATCCGCTTATTGCATAATTTGCATAATTATGCATTTTGTCGGGTTTTAAGGAAAGTTTTAAGACAAAATACGACCGTTGCGATATTTCGTTCTCGCATATATACTGTTATCCGGGTACCGTAAAGTCGGTTTCGTTAAAATATACACAAATTATATTTATATGTCGCATAAATTAAACTTATAATACAGAGAAGATTTACGTTTTATACATAAAAAATGAACTTCATTGCGCTTTAACGCGCGCTTTTTATCTTTACAAGCGCCGCCCTTTATGATATAATGTTAAAGCATTTCACACATCAACGTATGAGGAGTTTTTATGAAAAAGCTAACTACGATTATCCTTACTTTAATCATCGCTTTCTCGCTCGGTTGCGCCCTCACGGCGTGCAAGGACAAAATCTCCGGATCGGATGAAGAATCCGTCAGCGAGACGAACAAAGAATCCGGCTCGGTTGCCGAAACGATGAGCGAAGACGTTTTCGCAACGCTTAAAGGTAAAGCGCGCTTTGACGGCGACTATACTTACGACCACACGGTTGACGAATACGACAAAACGTTTTGCATAGTGACGGTTTTCGGCGGCGACAACATCTCCATGACGGAATCCGACGCCGAAACGGGCGAAGTTTATTATGATTACGTTTACGGCAAAGACAACCGCAGACTCACCGTTATAAACAGAACCGTGGACAATCAAATCGTCGTAAAGCCGTCGAACGACCTTTTCGAGAATTATTACAACCCGTTCGACAAACTTTCTTCGGGCGACCTTATAAAAACCGGAGATAACGTATATTCCCTGACGGATAAAACCAAAGCGAAAGCCGCGGCTACGGCCTTAACGGGTTGGCAGGAATCGATCGCGACGTTCACCGTTACCGTTAAGGACGGAAAAGCGGATAGCGTGCATATCGTCACGGAAAAAATTTATCGACTTGCAGACTCGGAAGATTATTACGTTTCCACTTACGACTTCACCGTTTCCGAACACGGAACGGCGACCGTCGATCCGTTCAAACTCAACCCCTACCCTCACGACGCTTCGCACGACGTTTTGCAAGCCGCGCTCGATAAAGCCGCGAAAAAAAATTCTTACTCAATAAGGCATCAGGGACACGAAGTGGGTTACGTGGAGCCGGAAGGCGGCGAAACCCGCCCGGGATACGGAGACACCGACTATAAGGTGTATGTAACCGAAGATATGGTTTACGATTCTTACGTAGGCGAAGAACACGGTTTCAAACTTATCGACGGGTACGTTTATCCGTTCACCTACAGCAACACGACGAATGAAATCGTTTTAACCGACCCAGTAGGAGAGGATATGTCCGCCTATAAGGCGATTTTCAACGGTTTTAAGGTGGAACTGTTCACCGAACTCGAAGATAACGTTTACGTACCGCATAACGGCGCGATCGCGTCGATAATCGCGCCCTGCTTCGGCGAGGGCAACGAAAAAAACCAGTATTCTTACGCCACCGATTTCAGAATAGAACTTAAAAACGGCGACCTTTACAAAGTAATTTTCACGTATAAAACTTACGGTATCGAGGAAACGGTCACTCTCACATACGACTTCGAAACGGAAACCGACCTTTCTTTCCTCGACTTCTCGAAAGCGACGAAAACGAGCGTTCTCGACGATTATATCGGACAATATAAAGACGAAAACGGTCACTTCTGCACAGTCGATAAAAGCGGATTCGTCCTCGACGGCGAAGAAATCGAAATAACCTATTACGGCAAAAACGAACAGGGCATAAACTGCTTCGTCGGCAACTGGAAAGGCAACGTCGTTTCGATATTGAAATGGTCGTCGAAACAACTTATCATTCAAAGCGACGATCTGCTGGTAAACTACACTCTCACCTCGGTCGAAACCGATGACGTGACCGTTCCCGACGAATTCAAGGGCGTGTGGCAGATCGAAAACGACGAGGAAGATCTTCACTACAAACTCGTCGTTCAGTCGCGCGCGGTATTCCTGAACGGAGAATCTCTGCCGCTGATTTCGTATAAAGAATCCGAGGGCTTGGCCGCCAAATACGGAGATTCCACGCTTTACGTTATCGATATGGATGAAACCGATGGCGAAAAAACGTTGTTCGCAGCAATCGTGGACAGCGAAAGCAATTATATTTCGTTCTATCTTACGTTCGTCAGCGCGGACGTGGGAATCGAGATTCCGAAAGATTACGTCGGAACTTACTCCGACGACGACCATAAGCGCACCGTTATAATAACCGACTCCGCAATCACCGTAAACGGCGAAACGTTCAAACCCGAATCTTATACCGCCGAGGACGGGTTCGTCGGCTCGCTCGGCTCGCAAAAGAACTACTTCATAAGATTCTATGAAATGGCAGGCACGGTCGACAAGGACAAAATCATCGTCGGCGTTCAGTCCGATAACTATATTCTCAAACGCGTTGCCGCGCCGAAAGAAAATTATATCGGCACGTGGGAATCGGATTCCGAAATCGAAGCGTATCATTACGAGGTCGTTTTCACCGAAACGGAACTCTTCATCAACGGAGTTTCTTACGAAGTCGCATACGACCCGACTTACGGCTACAAAATCAACTGGATCGATCCCGCAAAACCCTACACCGCTTATATTCTCTTCTATTATAACCGCTACGGCAACCCGATGATGGTTCTTTACGACGATAACGACCTTATGGTCAACCTCTTCAAAAAGAAAGCGACGGCGGTTCCGGCTTATATGGTCGGCGTGTGGAACGGAACGAACAACCGCGATGAAAAAGCAGTTGAACTCCGTATATACGAAAACGGCAACATAACGCTTAAATCGGGCGACGCGGAAGCGGAACCGATCAATGCTACGTATACCGACGACGCATTTACCTTCGTCAGGAACGGAAAAACATGGCAAATAACTTATACAGGCAGCAAAATCATCGTTTTCGAAGCGGAGTCGTTTGACGCAACTCTGACGAGAACGATCGGTTATATCGTTCCGAAAGGGCTTTACGGTCAATGGAAGAGTACGGACGGTTATGCGATAGACATCTCGGAAAACGGCATTAAATTCACCGTTAACGAAAAAACGACGACGATTGCCGAAGCGGAAATCGAGGACGGAAAAACCGTTTATTACTTCACGTTCACGCTCGACGGCGTTAAATACAGCGGCGAATACGGAACGTACGGCGACAAGGTAATGATTATGATATACGCGGACGATTCCGACACCCCAACAGGTGCAAAACAACTCAGCCCGATTTCATAACGAAAGTTTTTACGGCACAGAAAAACGCGAGGCGAAAACCTCGCGTTTTAATTGCTCCGGGGAAGGCGTCACGATTCTGTGGTCTTAAGGCAGACACAATTAAGACAACCTTAATTAAGACAGCCACAAGCGTATCAGGAAATAAGTGAGCAGAAAACCTGCGAAAATAACGAGAATACGCGGCAGCATTGCGGCGAACATTCCGCCGATCATTGCCCTTTGCTCCTTTTTCGTGTACTCTTCTTTCTGCTTCTTTTTAACGTCTTCTTTTTCGGTTTTGTTTCGCTTCGGGCATCCTGAAAACGTTGCCCTGCGATATTGCGGCAATTCGCTGCCGTCCATTCTCGCAACGGTCATTCCGTTATCCCATTCGTCTTTTTTCTTCTTCATAATTACATTATAACCTTTATCGACAAAAAAAACAAGCGATATGACTTGACAAGGACTACTCTTTCGGAATATAATAATATTACAATTTCATTCGGGGATGTTCCGAATTCGACTGGATGAAAAAGGGAAAGTATAAGCATACCGTAGGACTCGGCTACGTTAAAACGATAAAACAAATTTAAATGCGAATAATAATCAATTTGCACTCGCTGCTTAATTAACGCGGCGATGTCGGTTTACGGAGATCCCGTCGGCTGTAAACCGGCATAATCTAAGGCGGGGAACGGCTTTTGCGTTCTGATTGCGGCGCAACGGCGGCATTTGGTAATTTACGGCGGAAACAGTCGGTATACAGATAGTTTCCGCAAGAGATTTAAAGTATACTAAGTATGTAGAAGGCTTTTCGGTTTTTATTCAAGACATGGGTTTGACTCCCATCATCTCCACCATTTTTAAAAGGCTATCGTCTCGCGATAGTCTTTTTTTCTTGGGTTTTATCTGCGATTCTGCGTTTCAATCTGGCGAAAAAATCGTTAAATTAAACCTTTTTCAGGACAAAAAGTGAAAACAATCGTTAAAAATTTTTTAAGTTCATCGTTTTTTATCTCAACCCAATAAAATACTTTTTATCGAAACGACCTCTGCATCCGTTACGCCGAGCGACCTGACAAGACTTGCCGCTTTATCCGAAAACGTCTTGCCCTCGTAAGCATCTACGAAATTATAGAATTTCGTGATTTCGGCGACCATGTTTACGTTGCCGTCCAACGCCCCGCCTACGGAAAGATACGAAAGTTCGTATTCTCTTATAAGCGCGTCTTTTTCGACTCCGCACAGAGCCTGAAGAATAAAAGCAAGCGTACCGGTACGGTCTCTGCCGATGGCGCAGTGGAAAATCATCGGGTAATTGTCGGGGGTTGCGCACACTTTAAGTTCGTCGCGGAAAGCGTTCCGGTATTCTTCGTCTCCGTTAACGCCCTTGTCGTGTCCGCAATAGTAAGCCCCGTTTATTACGATAAGTTTTACGTCGTCGCCGAACGGTGATTTTTCGATCGCGTTTCCGCGAAGGTCGAGATCCGTTTTAATTCCGAGTTTTTTAATTGTCTTTTTGCCTTTTTCGGTTATCGAATCGCCGTTCGCAGAGCGGTAAAGCACGCCGTATTTAATGGTTTTTCCGTCTTTCGTGACCGCGCCGCCGAGGTCTCTCACGTTGGAAACGCCGTCTATCGCGACGCTTCTTACGTGTCCTTCGGTTTTGAAGTTATGTACTTCGGAGAATTTCTGTTCACCGTTTTTCCCGATTATTTTAAGTTTCCAGAAATAGTCCGTATTCGGAATAAGCCCTTCGATTTCGACGAAGTTATCGCGCGTGACGTATTTTTCGGCATTTGAAAAAAGAACGTTGTCGGCAAGCAACAATTCGTAATATTCCGCGTTTTCCGCTTTCCATTCGATTTTAACGTTGTTCATCGGAAGTTGTTCGCCTTTACCGAAGAATCTGAGACCGTAGTCGGGCTTATAGTTTTTAAAATAGTCGGCTACGTTTTCGTTGTCGAGAACATACGTCGGTTTCTGCATCGGATTTTTCACCTCGATAATATCTTCTTATGTATCTTCTTATGTATCTTCTTTTGTATCATGTTTTGCGGGGCTTACTTTTTAAGCAACCGCGGTACGCCTGCCTCACGCAACCGTGATAACCGCGCGGTTGTGCGAGACAGGTGGTTTTTGGTTCGACCTTTCGAGTTTTCACGATCAAACCCGCAACCCCTTTCACGCAAACAAAAAGGAACCGCGGGTTAAAACGCGATTCCCGATGGCGGAGCGGTAGTAACGTAAATCGAATTTTATCTAATTCATTTATCCTTTATGAATTTATGTTTTAACCGCTTAAAGGTGGATGATTTTATCAGGTAAAGATTACCACAGCTTCTGGTCATTGCAACATAAAGTTTGTTTATTGTACTTTTGGATATTCGTTCTGTTGAGAATGATTCTTTTTGCAGTTCTTCAAAGTCATCTGTTAAAATAACGCAAACTGCATTAAGAGTGCTTCCTTTAGAATAAGACCAGTTCATTGCATTAAATAAGCACTTCGCGGCATCTTTGTATACTAGCTTTGTAACTGAATTATCATTAATTATTCTTTCAGCCTCATCATCGATCCAAACAACTGCCCCGTTATTTTCACTGCACGATGCAATTTGAATATTCAATTTTTTACAAACATATTCACATATTTCTGTACTGCAACGCCTAGATTTCTCAAGTGTAGTTGTGTCTACCTCCACGCCTGTAGACTGTAATGCATTAAGAAAATCCGCATAACTAATTTCTTTCGTTTTGCACTTATATGGTTTCCCTGAATTATTTGTTCCAGAAACAGAATGCTGATAGTAGTCTCCGACAAGGGTAATATCATTTAGTCGTTTTACTAACGCCATGATTAAATCATAGTCATACTCCCGAAAATCTTGAAATTCGTCTATAAGTATGCAATCATAGAAAAGATTCAATCTCTTTGCAACTCTATTGACAAGAGTTTCTCGATTCTGTTTTATTTGCATCACCAATTCTGATAGAGTTGCACAATAATACTGCTGATTGTGCGTTATATAGTGATTCAATTCATTTTTAGCCGTGTATAATGGATTTGGTTTGGATACTCCGAATTTGTTTTTAATTGTTTTTGGCGGAGGATCTATTGTGCAAATACCATTACTAATGAATTCAGGATGTCCAAAATACTCCGCAATACTTGGCTCATAAGGAAGTATTAATTCATGATAAACAAACGAATCAAAAGTAGTTACTGTCGTCAACTCAGGCAAACGACCATAAGCTTTATATAACTCATGTTGAATATTATTTATATTTTCGTGAGTAAAAGCAAGTATAAGATTTCTCTTATTCGGATCAATCTTATGACATAGGAAATATGTCTTTCCTGCACCTGCTACCGCTAGAATCACTCGTTTAGCCATAATATTGCACTCTTTACATATTGGGGGACTTCAAATGTTTTACCAGATGTGAGCATTTTATATGCGGCTTCAACTTTATGGTTTAACATTTTACCTAATACTTTCCCATAATCATTGCCGTGAAATTTGTATTCCGAGCCTTGTTGAACACTTATTATACGATCTAAAAGAGTTTTATTCTCTTTATAAATACACACTTCCCACGTCCATTCTTCTTTTGTTGCGCCCATAAAGATGTGTTGAAAATCATGTGTTGTATTGAAGTCATTAGCTTCTATAATTTTAGAATCATTTTCGTCATTATCTGTAATAACTGCTATTTTCTTGTTTGTAGCAGTAGCGATATCGAGATACCTTTTATACGCAATACCATTGCAAGATATTATTGTTACCTCGTCTTTTTCAATAGTGCTTCCAGTAATCTGCGCATAAAACATTGGAACGAGGAGATGTTCTGTTGCACCCTCAACGAGTATTATCTTTTTTGATAAAAGCAATTGAAGAAGTCCGTTGTCGCTTGCACAAACAAAAAAATCTGCTGTTTCCTTTATAACGTTTGATAATGACTTGACTTCATTTTGTGCGATCCATAACACATTATTCAAGTTTAATCTACTTGCAATCATGTTATTGTGTGTAGTAACAATAATTTGTGAACTATTTTTTTGCGTGGATATTTCATGAAGCATCTTTTGTAAACTTGAAAAACACAAGTGATTTTCTGGTTCTTCCATCGTAATAACATCTATCCCATTTGCCTTATCTAATGCAATTTGGGTTTTTATAAGACTCTCCATGCCGCTACCTCGATTTTCAAGCGAAATTGAGTCTTCATATACGGAAATGATCGATTCTAACACAACTTTTTTGCTGTCTATCCCAAATTTTCGTGTTTCACTTATAGGAGGTAAGCTTGTTGAATCGAGAGCCTCTTCCAATTTTGAGCGAAATGTATTTCTTGCTTTTATCCTAGTCGTTTCATCATATTTGCTTGCAAAAAGTGTTTTATTGTAATAATTGAATGACGACGACGTCGC
>CAVJNC010000003.1:0-5189 GCA_963650905.1 Subdoligranulum sp. APC924/74 | reverse complement strand
ACTTGTAGTATCTATAGATAAAAAATTGAGAGGGCGTTTTATTATCTGATAAGGACGATTGGCAAAAGTAGTCCAAGTTAAAGTGTAATATTCATATGGTATTTTTCCATCCATAATGGACGGTTCCATTCCAAGTTCTTCATCGTACTTACATTCAAAACGAATGCCATATTTTTCAGATTGTTGTTTCCTTTGTCCGAAAACTTCGCCATAAAAATATGATGAATTCTTTTGGGCAGTGTCAAGCTCTAGCTCAATTTCTATTACTATTTTAGGCAAGGTTTTGATACTTGGGCTCTTAATAAATTGCGCCACCAATTGGTTATTAAACAAATCCTTTAATATGGATTTGTCCGCATTACGATATTGTTGATTGAGCACAATTTTAATCGCCTCTAAAATTGTACTTTTCCCCGCCTCATTTTCGCCAACTAAAATATTCATGTGCTCATTAAATGCCACATCAATGGAAATAAACTTTTTGAATCCTTCAATATGTAATGATTTAATGTAATTCATCTCACTTCACCGATTACTATTATGCCGTTACTCTTTCTCTCCAAGAAACAATTTGCTTCGTTACAAATGAACTCCATTGCGTGGAATCAGAAATAGAACAAAGCTGTGTACAAGATTCGTACAAAGATTTCATATCATCTTTTGTCACTTTTCGATGATTGACTTTTGCTAATCTAATGCCACATAGAATATCTATAAGTTGCGTGATGGTTAACGGAATTATTTTTTGCTTGCTACCTTGATATTCATATTTGACCGCATTCCAAAAAGTGTTCATTGTGTCTTGATGCAGTGATGGCGCAACAAAAATACAATAATTCTGCCTGTCACTGTTCTGATTTTCAAAATCGCGCAAATGACGCATTACAGGTTGTCCCTCATTAAACCACTGATCTCTACCAGTGAGCATAGTCACTTCACAAATTGCGCCAAACCCATCATAAAAGCATTCAATATCGGGCACACCTGCAGGCGCTGTAAAAATTGGTTCGTTATCGTCACCCAAAGGAGAGTTTGGCTTAATTAACAATGCATCATTGATGATGTTAAGAGCAATATTTGTCCATTTTTCTAACGCAACCGATGGCTTCATATTGAGTTTTCGAATATTCTTAAGAGCATTGATAGCGGAATCAATCTGATCTATTTGTTGATAGTTTGCTTTTAATATTAGATTTTGCAAACTTATTCGGCGTTCACGTAAAGCTTCGATTTGCGCTTTCAAATCAACAATATTATTCGCAATTTCTACAACGGAAGTGTTCAACGAGAGACTATGTTCAAGAGCATTGATTTCGATAACAATATCTTCTGCAATTTTGGTTAGTTTTTCGATTGTTTCAAAAGGCAGCGTGTAGGAATAATAATCGCCAATAAACGCTTTGTACTCTTCGAGACTAAAGCTTTTTGCCGAGCCATTATCCATTTCCAACAGAGACTCTATCTCAATCATTCTCCGTGGTTCTAAATCAATGTAATAGCCACCACCTCTTATGTAGATATACTTTGTTAAACGAACATATCGAATAATATTATCGGCATATTCTTTTGTATTTTTGACAGGCTCCTTGAAGTTTGATAAATAACGTTCAACGAAAATCGTTCGATAATTTTGTTTTTCTTCGTCTGTCGATAATTCGCTCATTCGTTTTCGATAGGTTAAAAGCGATTCGGCTTTTTCCTCGATTTCATCATAGGATTTTATTGACAAAACAAAGATTCCGAACTCATCCTTTGACACGCCTTTTGCCTTTAAACCTCTTTCGTTACAGAGTTCATTCACTTTCTTTATTAGGCGTAAAGTGTTTATAAAGGGTTTTGTATTATAATCCCTACAATCCGAGCTTAATGGATTTGGGTATTGGAACTTTAACAGATTGGAAAAGACAACATCTTCTAATGCTATTCTGTTATCAAGAAATAATTGTCCAAGTTCAGTTATTCTGACTCTAACTTCATGTGTTTTGCTGTCAATTTCAAGTGAGACAAGCCCTAATTTCTCAATTGGATCAAATGTAGTTCTCCCGCGCATAGGGGCATCGGTATATTTTTTACTATCAAAAATATCTCTCGCTTCAGCATAGGACATTTGATAATTCAAATCTTCCAAAATATCAATTTGATGTTGCGAAAGATTTTCTTTTGTTGGTTTGTAAAATCTATTTTTTATAAGTAAACTTTGTAAACGCATTTGCGTTTCGTCATTCCACAGCATCCCTTCGACCTCTTTTATTGTTTTCAGAAAAGAGTAAGTCCTTTCAGGATTGCGCATTGTAGTTGATGCACTCCACAATAAGTCCATATTTGCCCCCTTAGTAGTTTATAATTAGAACTTCATCTGTTTCAGATGTTCGGTTTTTAGTTTGATAATTCGAATTAGAATAGTCATAATCAAGATAAATAACGTGGTATTTCCTGATATTACGATTAATCCAATCCATAAGTATAGTATTCTCTTTGCCTTTGGAACGAAGGACATTAGATAAAGCAAATCGTATTTTTCGATCGTTAAGCTTATCTAAATACGATAACAATTCTTTTTCTAAATCTTCGTTCCAACCGTCTTGTTCATTGTAAGTTGCACAAGTAATTAGATAAGGCGGATCGGCATAAACAAAAGTTTTTTCATTCCAATCGTCAGTGCTTAGTTCGCGGAAATCCATACTTTCAAATTTATAATCTCCGCTTTTTAGCCTATCAATAAATACAGATAGTTTCTCTCGCATTTTTTTATTAAAATCTCTTTTGCCTACAGGAAGATTAAATTCACCTTTTTTATTAAACCTAATCTGATTGTTAAACGCATAAACAATCAAGACATATAACATAACGTAATAGTTATATTCAAGATTTTTTCTATGGTTAAAATCATCTCGTAGTTTCAAAAATTTCTCGGAATTATAGGACGATAATCCGTCGGCACTATTACAACCATAGTGTTCATATCCATATTTGTCGGTATCAGACAACCCATAATCTTTGATAATTTTGTCAATCATCTCAAAAGTGGAGTCTTTATCAAGATTTTTAAATGTACCGAACATAAAACGTAGCAGACTATTACTGTCGTTAAATAAAACTTTATTACACGGAACATTTATGCCCACATTGCCACCGCCGCAAAATAGATCTATAAAACAATCAATATTATCTGGGAAATGAGGTAAAAGCTGTGGTAAAAGTTTGTACTTACCTCCGGTATAATTTAAAGGGGATTGTATAATCTCTTTTTTCTTATAATCGTAGCATTCACATAAAAAGAGTCTTTCTTCATTATCCTCAATGGAAGACTTTCCCGCACTAAATGCCTTATAACTTTCTGAAAATACTTTAACTTTCCCTTTTCTCGAAAGAATTCGCATAATGTCGGCATCGCTTATTTTAGCATTAGAGCGCCCATTTCCTTTTTCAGCCATATTGTTATAAGACAGTATAATGTATTTAGCTCTAATATTTGAGATTAAGTCTTCAAAAGATTTTGTGGCACTAGATGTGCAATAATTACTTTTCAGACGGCTTCTATCCATTTTTAAGGCAACGCCCTTAACTTCGGGTTTTTCCCATCTTGCTACATTTTCAAGTAAATGGTATGCATCGCAATACTGTCTTGAATTATATGGAGGGTCAATATATACCAAGTCTGCTTCTATTCTTTTAACAAGATTATTTGCATCTTCGTTGTAACATTGATTATTCTCGTTATTTTCATTACTTGCAAGCGGTAGAGAAAGTTCGAGATGTCTATCGAACGACGCACCTTTTATATACGCATCATAATGCCCGCAAGTGTTGGCTATTTTATCCATTGCATACAAAAGAGAAGTAATAAGCAAAGCTCTTTCTCTCCCGTTAATTTTTCCGCAGGCGTAATTATCCTCTATATCTTCCCTGATAAATCCTATCTTCCTGCAATCTTCAAGAGAGAAGAATGTATTTGCAAAATGCAGTGACATATAATTGTCTTGTTTGGGGGCAATGGCATTGTAATAACAAATCAATTCCTTTATCTTTGACTCGTCATATTTTTCAGAACCAAACCAAGCAATATGACAGATATAATTAAAATAAAGCATATCATTCGTTATTAATTTTTTGTCCGAAAAAGCAGATGCCACCGAGCCCGTTCCAGCAAAAATATCTGCAACAGTATTAACGCCTACACATTCACGCGCAACAGTAGAAGTAATAAAATCGAGTAGTTTGTATTTATTCCCGAGGTATCTTCTATTATTGATTTTTGTAGTTTTAACTTCGGGCATTTCTTTTTCGGTTGCCTGTGGTTCAGATAAAATAATTTTTAATTGTTCAACAACTTCGTCATTCCAAACATATCTTCCCGTATCAGTCGTTGGGATAGAGATAAGGTTGTTTTTCAGCAAATAGTAAAAAGTCGAACGTTTAATATTCAACTCCTTTAAAATATCGGCAGATGTAATTGACTGAGCCATATCTGTTACTCCTATGCAACTGATTTTATGTATTTCTTAGACATTATAGCATATTTTTCGGAAAATATCAAGATATAATGCCAATGAAACAACAGATTTTTGGAAGCACTTTTGTAATAGCATCATGATGAAAAACTTCAAATGGCACTTTGGCGGGTGCTTGACTATACAAGCGCGACGCTTCGCGTCGCGGTCAAGCACCCGCCAAACAACTCACTTAAACTCGGATAAAAAGGTCAACTCAAAGCCGAGCGAAACGGGGCGTTCGCCGCTAAACCGCTTGGCGAATCGCCCCGTAATTCTTCGCTCGTCGGCTAAATTTTGAGTTTTTGTGCCTTTTCGTTCTTTCGAGTGTTTTCGGTTGCGTTTTGTTTTGTGCGGCGTTTTCTGTGCCGTCCTTTTTTACTGCCGCAAAAACCATTTTTCACGCCTATTCGAGTATGACTTTACTCCCTGAAAACGTCAAAAATCCACGCAAAACCTATTTCAACCCATTCACGCTTTTAATTTTGCTTGTGGTATAATCGTAAACGTTACAACGACATCACATTTTGGTACATTTCGGTCACATACATGTCCTTGTGTTTGCCAATTTCCCGTGGTATAGTTGTAACGCAATCGAATAGTCAAAGGCGTATAGCAAGGATAGCAAGCCGAGTTTTTAAGTTAGGAGCGAACTAACTATCAAACGGCGTAAGGACAGATAGCGAAAAGCATTACACC
>CAVJNC010000002.1:0-40606 GCA_963650905.1 Subdoligranulum sp. APC924/74 | reverse complement strand
GCGCAATTAAAGCGAAGTCCTTGCCGAATCCGCCCGAATTCCACGGTCGGCGATATCCGGCAATTTCCGGCAATATCAATATCCGGCAATAAATAATCACAATATTTCTTTTTCGAAAGTGGCGCGGCGTTTTATCTCCTCGTGTTTAACCCACTTCCACTGAGTTAATACGCCCGCGTTGGTCGTGAGCATCGGGTTGCACACCACGTTCTTTATTCCGTTTTTCATTATGTTGCGGTGAATTCTCGCGATGATCATCGCGTTCACGCCCGTGTTTCTGTATTCGGGCGCGACGCCTATAAGCGTGAGTTCGAGCGATTTCGGATTCGCTATAGTCCTTAAAATCGGCAACACGGACAAAACGGCGCTGCCGTTGTGCTTTTTGATTATGTCTCCGATAGCGGGCAGAACCACGCCGAAAGCGGCGATTTTACCCGTTTCGGGATCGAGTATGCACGAAAAATAGTCTCCGTTGATGACCGTGGCGAACTGCTTGACGACCGTCTTTTTCACGTCGCCTTTAAGTTCGACGTAACAATCGAGATCTTTATAAGCCTCGTTATAACAATCGAAAAACTTATCGCAATAAAGTTTGATTATCTGCCCGACCGTATACTTATCGCAAAGTTCCTCGAATCCGTAGCGTTTCTGCACGAATTCCGCCGCCTTGTAAATCTTCGGATCGAGCGTTTCTGGATATATCGCGAACTCCACCCATTCGCTCTCCTTTTTAAATCCGAGTTTTTGCACCACGTCGGCGTAATACTCGTAATTGTAGTTGGTGGCGTAAGTGGCGGGGCGGTCGAAACCGCTCGTGAGCATACCCTCTCTGTCGGTGTCGTTAAATCCCCACGGACCGTGAAGAGCCGTCATTCCGCGTTCTTTTCCGAACTCGGCGACTTTGTTAAGAAGAGCGGCGGCAACGTCCTCGTCGCCGTTGAAATCGAACCTCGAAAATCTTATCTTCTTTTCGCCGAATTTTCTGTTGCTTTCTTCGACTATGATTCCCGCGATTCTGCCGACGATTTCGCCGTCCTTCTCGGCGAGGAAACACCTCACTTCGCACCCCGCGGCGGCATAGTTTTTCTTCGGGTTTTTTATGTTCTTTTCGTCGCTCGTGAAACACGGAACGTAATAGTCGTTGTTTTTATAAAGTTTAAGAGGATAACGGGCGAAAGCCCTCATTTGCGCGGGCGTGACCGCCTCGACGATTTTAACCATACGTTCTCCTTGTTGCGAGCGTTGCCGTCGCATAATATTACGCTTCCTCGATTATACAATAAACGGCGAAAAAAGACAAGGATTTTTTATCGGACAATCGCGTTAATCCCGATAAATTTCGTACGGAAAGACAAATTTTTTTCGGTCGTCCTGTCGCCTCCGGCAAAGGCGGCTTACTCCGGCGGAAAACGCCGATCTTCGGGAATAACCGCCTCCGCGGGCTTTTCGTCTTTAAGCGACATTACGTAATTCCGATAGTCTTTTTCGGTCATCTTTTTAACGGGGTGTTTCTTTTTTCTGCTCATAACGCGTTCTCCTTTTTTTTGAAAATTTTATACGGATTCCCCTCATCGCCGACCGTTTTTGCGGCGATAAGCCGATTTGTGCGGATGCCGCGCAGGAATCTGATCCGTTCGTTATGATTTTGCCCTGCCGCGGCGGAAATTATACTTCCGCAGCGGCGGAAATTATACTCTCGTAACGGAGCAAATTACACTCTCGTAACGGATGAAATTACACTCCCGTAACGGCGTAAATCATACTTCCGTAACGGATGAAATTACACTCCGCCCCGATTTTCCGCATTAAGGCAACAAAAAACGCCCCGCAAAAGGGCGTTCGTCGATTATAATTGATAACATAGTCGATTTCATTAAAAAATCATTGAAGTTCTTCGATGGTGTGAGCGAAAAAGTTGATGTGATCGCCCGCTCTTTCGAGATTGGAAACGAGGTTGATGAAAACCGCGCTGTTTTTTGGCGAGCATGCGCCGGAGTTGAGCCTTGCGATATGTTCGTCGATAAGCGATTTTCTCATCGAGTCCACCTGATTTTCGATTTTTTCCAGAGATTCGAATCCGTCTTTGTTTTTCGTTTCGAAAATGGCCGCGGCGAGTTTATACATTTCGCTCAGATCTTCATACATAACCTTAAGTTTTTCGGTAACCTGCTCGGAGAACACGAGATCTTTTTCCACGCACGTGGTCGTGTACTTGGCGACGTTATCCGAAATTTCGGAAATACGCAGAAGGTCGGCAAGCGCGTGATAAAGAATGGATATTCTCTGGTCGTCGTGAACGGAAACGTCCTCGCCGGACACCTTCACGAGATAGTCGGTTATCTGTTTGGAAATTATCGCGATTTCCTCGTTCTCCGAATGAACGGCGTCGGTTGCGGAAATATCCCTTTCCACAAACGCCGTGAACGCGGCGTGAAGGTTGTTCATACACCTGTCGCCCATAGCGACCGTTTCCTTCTGAAGTTGCGCTATCGCGACGGTGGGCGTGGAAAGCATACGCTCGTCCATAAAGGTGATGCGGATTTCCTCTTCCGTTTTCTTGTCGCGGATTAAAATTTCCGTCGTCTTTACGATAAGGTTCGTGAGCGGAAGGAAAATAAGCGTGCAGATCGAGTTGAATGCGAGATGGAAAAACGCCAGTTGCATTTCGGCGGTCGGGATAATCCGCGTCCAGAAATCGTCCATGAATCCGCGCCATATCATAAGCGCGACAAGGAAAATAAGCGATCCGCAGAAATTGAACAGGAAGTGAATGAGCGCGGAACGCTTGGCGTTGGTCGTCGCGCCGATGGAACTGATGAGCGCGGTGACGCACGTTCCGATATTCGTTCCGAGAACTATGTAAAGAATGGCGTTGCCGCCGCTGCCTATCTGAATGCCCGCAGAAACAAGCGAAAGCAAAATCGCGTTGACCGCCGTGCTAGACTGCATGATCGCGGTTATCACCGAGCCTATAATCACGAGAACGAGCGGCTCGATGAACGAAGGCTCGATACTGCTGCTGAGCAATTTTTTTATCGTTTCGTTATCCTTGAATCCGTTGCTGCAGGCGGAAATGACCGTAAGCCCGAAGAACACGAGACCGAAACCGGCAAGCGTAAGACTCCAACTCTTCGCCTTGCCTTGTTTTAAAAGCATCGAAAGGAAAATACCGACGAAGGAAAACAACATGAAGTATTTCCCGACGCTCGTCACGCCGAACGCTATGAGAATGGTGGTTATCGTCGTTCCGATATTCGCGCCCATAATCACGGCGGTCGCCTGATAAAGGCTCATCATTCCGGCGTTGACGAAACCTATGACCATAACCGTGGTCGCGCCGGAACTCTGCATAAGCACGGTCGCGCCGACGCCTATTCCCACGCCCGCGATTTTGCTTTTCGAGGTTTTGTCGAAAAGTTTACGTAAGCCTTTGTTCGCGACTTTCTGCAAGTTTTCCGACAACAGTTTGAAACCGATCAGAAACGCGCCGAGAGCGGCGACGAGATACAATGCGATTAAATAATTTTCCGTAAAATACATATACAGTTTTTCTCGGGTGAAAATCCTCTCTTTTCATTCCCTTTCTTTTTTCGTGTCCGTCTCACACAAACGAAAGGCTCTTTTGTCAAATCTCCGTTTATCTCCGTTATCCATAATAACCATTTGACGGATAAAAAGCAAGCGATTTTTGCAGAATTGTCGAAGAATTGTTTTCGGAATTCAAAAAAGTACTCCCGACGGCAAAAGAAAAGTCCGCGAGAAAATCGCGGACGGTCGGACGATACGCCGATTGTTTATTGTTTTCAGGAATTTTCCACCGGTTTTTCCGATGATTTATTGCCGTTTTCCGGCAGTTTATCGCTATGTTTCGATGATTTATTATTGCTTTTCCGGTGGTTTATTGTTGTCGGTTAATTATTGTTTTTCGACGGTTTATTGTTTTTCCGGCTCGGTCGTCGGTTTTTCGTTCAGATTCAAAGTATCGTAAAACCAACCGAAATCGGTTCCGAAAAAGGCGAAAATTATCGCCGCGGCGAAAATCGCCGACAAAACCGCCGTCAATATTATATTGCCCGTAGTCCACAACGTTCCCGTGCAGAACCCCGAATCGGTGAGAAATCCGCCGATATCGAAAAGGGCGTGAATCATTATCGGAACGACGATATTGCCCGAAAAGAGCAAAGCCGTCGCGCACATGCAACCTATAAGAAAGGAATAGCCCACCTGAAGAAAAACCATGGGCGAAAATCCGCCGAAGAGGTTTAAAAGGTGCATCGCGCCGAATATCGCGGACGACGCCGCGACCGCCCGAAACGTCCCCTTTTTGTTATGTTGAAACTTATACAAAAACAGCGGGAAAATCGTTCCGCGGAATATCGTTTCCTCCATCACCCCTATCGACAAACAATAGAGAACGTAAGGAAAAAGTCCGCCTATAGCACCGTTAAACGCCAAATCTCCGCAGGCAAGCGGCAGAAAAGGAAAATTGTCGAGCGCGACCAGAAACGCGGGAACGCAGAGCAGAAGCCCTTTTATTCCGCCGCGGAAACCCGTCACGGCTTTTCCGAATCCGAACTGAAACATAAGGTATACCGGCAGGACGGAACAGGCGATTTTGAACGCGAACGCGAGATACCGTTCGAGTTCGACGCCCCCGCCGAGCCATTCCGCAACTTTTACGTAAGGCGTGGAAACCGCGCCGACGGCGTAAAGAATAAGCGTTAAAATCATTCCGACAACGTCGGTTTTCGCGCTTTTTTCGAGAGCGGTCATCTTTCTCGTCATAAGGTTTTCTCTTCGCGGACGGCTACATCTTCGTCGCAGAGTTTCTTTTCGCCGCCGACTTTCTCTTCGCCGCCGACTTTCTCTTCGCCGCAGAGTTTCTTTTCGCCGCCGACTTTCTCTTCGCGGCAAGCCTTTTCCGCTTTATACCAAAGCAGGGCTATAAGCGTTTTTCCGTCCTTTATTTCGCCGTTTTCGATCATTTCGAACGCTTTTTCTTCCGGAATCCACTCCGAATCGATATCCTCGTCCTCGTCGAAATGCAGAACGCCTTTTTTAAGCCCTTCGGCTTTGAAAATTCCTATAACCTCGTCCGAATATCCCGGGGTGGGATAAATCTCGAACAGTTTCACGAGTTTTTCGGCGACGTAACCCGTTTCTTCCTCGAGTTCGCGCTTTGCCGTCTCCGCAAAATCCTCGCCTTTATCGCGTTTCCCCGCGGGAATTTCCCAAAGAATTTCGCCGTAAGGATAACGGAACTGCCTTTCGAGCAGGATTTTTCCGTCTTTTTCGACAAGCACAGCCGCGCCGCCGCCGTGCGAAACCACCTCGCGGGATTGTTTCACGCCTTTTTCGGTAACTATTTCGTCTTTTCTTAAACCGATTACTCTTCCGTCGTAAATTTTCTCCGACGACAACGTTGTTTCTTTCATTTCCGCACCGTATTGTTCCTTAATTTTTATCCGTTTCGGCCGCTAACGATTTCTATCCGTTTTGCCCGCTAACGATTTTTATCCGTTTCGGCCGCTATCCCGTCGGAAACGCTCCGCAGATCGATTCCGAGTTTTTTTTCGGTCGCGGCAAGGTATTTCAACGCGATGAAAGCGATGGTAACGCCCTCGCAATCGCGTTTTTTTAACGCCCTTTCGAGAGAATTCAGAACGTAATCGGCTTCTTCCGCCGGCTCGCGCAGTCGCGGTTTTTTAACGGCGGCGAGTTTTTTCCGCTCTTCTTCTATAAACCCGAATCTGCTTTTTTTCGTCGGACTTTTACGCACGTCGTCATACGGATTTTTCCCGACCGGCAAGCCCGCGTCTTTCCCGCCGTTTCCGCCGAAAGCGGCTTTATCGAAGCCGTTTTCCTCGTCGGTTTTCTCATCTGTTTTTTCGTCTTTTTGCGAGTTAATCAACCTATCGACCACCTTTTCGGTCGTAATCGAGAACGGAATCACCACCGCGAGGACGAATTGCGAATATCTCCCCTGAGCCGAGCCGCCGGACGAAAAATACTCGTCGCACAGTTCGTCGAGCGAAATTCTTCCGCTGTCTATCTCGACGAGAAGCAAAAAGCAGAGCGCGAGCATGTCCTCGTCCTTTTTCGGGAGTTTCACCGCGTTGCCCTTAGAAAAGCATACGGATTTGAACGTTTCGTAATCGAAACCGTCGGTTACGTATTCGAAAAGTTCGTAAAGCATTCTCGAACCCGCGACGACTTTCAGGACCTCGCTTATTTCCCGTTCCGCGAAAAGATACTTCGAGTTGACGAGAGCGTCGGTTTTTTCCTTGAATTTTGCGAGCGATTCGTTTATCGTATTCATAGCGCGGCCGCCCTCCCCTTTGCGTTCGTTGAATTCACGCGCCGCGCCCGAAATTTCCCGTCCGCGCGCGCTGCGTTAAAAGAATTATAACATATAAAATAAATTAAGACAATAAATTTGTTGCAAAACTATTGATTTTTTTGAAACAATTGGTTATAATATACGCGCGGATCGGCGGAATCGAAACCGTCGGCGTTAAACGCAAATTAAAGGAGGAACAAAAACAATGAAATCAGTTCGTATATCTCTTCAGATGGCAAGTCAGGTCAAAGCGTTCGTATCGGTAGTTCAGAAATACGCTTACGAAATCGACCTCAGAAGCGACAGATACGTCGTGGACGCCAAATCCATTCTCGGTATTTTCAGTCTCGATCTTTCGAAGCCGCTGAACGTCGAAATTCATTCGGACAATTGCGACGATCTTATCGCAGAACTTAAACAATTCGCCGCGTAACCGTTCGGAAAGTTAATCCGGATCGCTCGGGGAGCGGTTTTAGTCTTTTACGTCGGAGGAATCGTCATGCAGGTCAAAGGCGACGCGCTTGTGAACAAGTTAATACTTCTGTTCGTCTTTGACAAGATGGAAGTCCCGCTTTCGGAGGACACGGTGCTGGATATGTGCTGCTCCTCGAACGCGTGGATCTCGTATATGGATTGCAAGCCGCTTTTAAGCACTTTGCTCGACCATTCGTTCATTTACAACGTTTCCGATCAGGGCGAACCGCTTTACGGCATCACCCCCGACGGAAGAGTTTGTCTTGCGGATTTTTACGTCAGGATTCCTTCTTCGCTCCGCGAGGAAATTTCGATCTTCGTTAAACGAAACAGGACGAAATACAAAAAACGTCAGGAATGCAACGCGGATTACTATATGAACAAAGACGGAACTTATACCGTTTTTCTGAAAATAGTCGAACCGTCGCAACCTCTGCTCGAACTCAAACTCGTTGTTCCGAACAGACAAACGGCAAAGAATATATACAAAAAATGGGAAGAAAAAGCGGGCAACGTTTACGCCACGGTGTACGATTGCCTCGTGGATTAGTTTTTTCTCGCGCTTAAAGGAGGCGTAATCAATATGGAAACATACAATACGAAAGGAACTTGCAGCAGACAGATTCTTTTCGACGTTACGGAGGACGGAAAGGTCACGAACGTCAAATTTATCGGCGGTTGCAGCGGAAATTTGCAGGGAATAGCGAAACTCGTCAAGGATCGCCCGTTGGACGAAGTTATCGAAACGCTCAAGGGCATCAGATGCAGATCCAACACTTCCTGCCCCGATCAACTCGCCTGCGCGCTTGCCGAATACAAGGCGAAACATCCGGAACTTCAGTGATTTTTTCACGGGCGGCTTCAGCCGTCGGTTTCCGGTTGTAATTTTATCGGAATTTTCGGTTGTAATTTTATCGGAATTTCGGTTGAAAGTTTATTGGAATTTCCGGTTGTAAATTTATCGGAATAATCGATTTTCGGGCGTCGCCCCGCAAAACAAGTTTTGCGGGGCGACGCTTTTTAATTGCTTTTCACATAAATGAATAGACTTTGAAAACCGTTTTTGTTATAATGTTTTATATTTCGATAAATTTGCGAGGCAAAGCGAATGGCATTCATAAGTTTGCAGAACGTCACAAAGAAATACGGCTCCGGCGAAACGGAAATTTCGGCTCTCGCCGGCATAGATTTATCCATAGACAAAGGCGAATTCGTCGTTATTTTGGGTTCGAGCGGCGCGGGTAAATCCACCCTTCTGAACATTATCGGCGGAATGGACTCGGCGAGCGGCGGGAAATACCATGTAAACAACGTAGACGTAACCGCCCTTTCCGACAAGGACCTTACCCTTTTCCGCAGGCACGAAGTGGGTTTCGTTTTTCAGTTTTATAACCTGATGCCCAACCTCACCGCCAAGGAAAACGTGGAACTTTCCACGCGCGGAGTGAAAAACGCGATCGACGCCGAAGAAGCGCTCCGCCTCGTCGGGCTCGGCAAAAGAATAAACAACTTTCCTTACGGCTTAAGCGGCGGCGAACAACAACGCGTTTCTATAGCGCGAGCCATCGCGAAACGCCCGTCCATTCTGCTCTGCGACGAACCCACCGGCGCGCTCGATTCGAAAACGGGCAAAAACATTCTCGTTCTTTTAAAAGACCTCTGCGAAAAAGACGGGCAGACGGTCATAATCGTCACCCATAACGCGAACATCGCGCTCATCGCCGAAAGAGTTATCAGGCTCAGCGACGGAAAAATCGTTTCGGACGAAAAAAATCCCGCGCCGAAGGAGATCGACGATATAGAATGGTAAAGGTAAAAACCGACGTTTTAAAAGTCAAAGTTGTCCGCGAAATAAAGAGCAACTTCAAAAGTTACCTCTCCGTAATTCTCATCGCCGCGCTCGCCGTCACCCTTTTTACGGGAATCTGGGCGAATTACAGGGATTTTCAGGACAAACTCAACGAAATTTACACCGCTTCTTCCATGTGCGACGGCATGATAACGATGACCGGAGCGGACGGGGAAGTCGAAAATTTCCTTAAAGAAAAATCGGTCGCGTATCAGAAGCGGATTTTCGCCACGGCGAAAGTGGACGGAAAAAGCGTTTACATAGCCACCTTTTCCGACGGCGACGAACTCGACCTCCCCTACTCTTCGTCCGTCGAAGTGAACGAATACGGCGTTTATGCCGACGAAAATTTCGCAGACAAGCACGAATGCGGCGAAGATTTCGAGGTGACGACGGATATCGCCCTCGCCGAGACCGTTACTCTCAATCTCACGGGCACGATAGTTCACCCCGAATCGCTCGGCAATTCGGTTTATAATCCGTCGTTTATTTACGTCGGCAAAAAGGCTCTCGTGAAATCGCTCGCGAAGTCGCTCGACGAATATAAAACTCTTTTCGGCTATACGGACGAAGCGTTCGAGAAGTTCATAGACGAATATCTCGCCGATTACGAAAATCAGTATCTTATCCGATCCGACGACGCGGCGAACGTCATCAAAGAGGCGAAATCGAAATTTTCCGCCAAAGAATCGTTCGTTTACGCGTTGGAAAGAAGCAACCTGCCCACGAACGTGACGATAGAAGCGGACGTTACGCAGGCGAAGCAACTGCTATATATTTTCCCCGTGATTTTCTATCTCGTCGCCCTTCTGATAATCCTCACTTCCGTTTCGCAACTTATCAACCGCGAACAGAAAAATATCGGAATTTTAAAGGCTCTCGGTTATTCGAAAATCGAGATTTTAAGGCATTATACCGACGTTTTCATAGTTCTCGGGCTTATCGGTTCGGCGATCGGCATTCTGCTCGGCCCCGCGATAATTCCGAACGTTATGGGCGTGAAATACGGCATACTTTATCAGTTGCCGAAAATCAGAACGGCGTTTTTCAGGTGGGAATATCTCGCGAGCCTTGCCATTCTGGTCGCGATAATTCTCCTGACGAGCGTTTTCGCCTGTCTGGACTCCATAAACAAAGTCCCCGCGATGAGTCTGCGCGGCGACAACTCGGTTAAAATGACCTTGTCACCCCTGTCGAAATTCAGAATTTTCGATAAAGTTTCGCTCTCGGTGAGAATGGCTTTCAGAAACATGCGCAGAAAAATCAGTCGTTCTCTGATGGTGATTTTCGGCGTGGCGGGTTGTTCGGCTCTGCTGCTGTGCGGCTTCGGCATCGAAAACACGATCAATTACGGACTCGATCTCGAACTCGGGCAATACACGCCTTACGACGTAACCGTTTCATATTCCGACGATCTGTCTCACTTCGACGACATATCCGCTCTCGAAGGAGTCGTCGCCGTGGACGAATACGCGAAATATTCCGTGACGGCGCAGGGCGAAAAAATACTTTCGTCTTACCTTTACGTTATGCCGTCCGTTCCGAAAATAATCGACCTCGGTTACGACGACAATTCCGTTCTCGTTTCTTCCAAACTCGCCAAGGATATCAACGTTTCGGAGGGCGATGACGTTTCGTTCGTTTACGAAGGCGTAACTTACTCCGGAAAAGTCACGAAAATAGTCGACCTTTGCATAACTCAGGGAATAATTATTTCCGAATACCTTTTCGCCGAAACATACTTTCCGCCGACCGGCGCGTTCGTGAAAACGGAATCGGGCTTCGCGGAAAACGTGACGGAAAGCGTCGCGGACGAAAAAGGAATCCTTTCGGCGTATTCTATGAGCGATATGCGCCTGCGCGCGGACGAAATTCTGTCATCCATAAGGGTTATGACGATGACGGTGAGGATTTTCGCCATTCTGCTCGCCGTGGTCGTTCTTTATAACCTCGCTCTTTTAAACTTCAAAGAGCGGACGAAGGACATCGCCACGTTGAAAGTCCTCGGCTTTTCGAAATTCGAGATCGCCTCGTCGTTCATCATCGAGATAATCGCCCTGACGTTTTTCGGCTCGCTCATCGGCTTGACGCTCGGCTATCCGCTTTTATACGCGGTGCTTTCCATAAACGAAACGCCGCTCATCTGTTACATTTATCACATCGCTTCGGGTTCGTATTTATTCACCGTGCTTTTAACGTGCGGAACGAGTTTCGCGATAAACCTCTTCTTCGCTTTTCTGACGAACAAAGTCAGAATGGTGGAATCGTTGAAATCGGTCGAATAAGTCGCGAGTTTACTCCGATTAAGAGCAATAAGTGCGGCTATAAGTCGATTAATGAGACATTTTATATTATGACGGCAATTTTGTTGGCGACACAAAAAGGGTTAAAAAATGGATAATAAATTTATAAGAACTGATATGTTGCTCGGCGAAGGTTCGTCCGACGTTCTCAAAACGAAAAAAATCGCCCTTTTCGGCGTCGGTGGCGTGGGCGGCTACTGTGCGGAAGCGCTCGTGCGCTCGGGCGTTGGAACGATCGAGATTGTCGATAACGACACGGTAAGTGTTTCCAACATAAACCGCCAGATCGTGGCTACCGAAAAAACGGTGGGCATGCTCAAAACGGCGGCGTTTGCCGCGCGGGCGAAAGAGATTAACGGCGAAGCGAAAATCATCGAAAGAAACGAGTTTTTCCTCCCCGAAACCGCCGATCGTTTCGATTTTTCGTCTTACGACTACGTTGTGGACGCGATCGACACCGTTTCCGGAAAACTGTGTCTGGCGGAAATCTGCTATAAAACAGGCGTGCCGATCATCAGTTCCATGGGCGCGGGGAACAAACTTCACCCCGAACTTTTCAAAGTGGCGGATATTTATAAAACGTCGGTTTGCCCGCTCGCGAAAACCATGCGGCGGGAACTTAAAAAACGCGGAGTTGAAAAACTCAAAGTCGTTTATTCGGAAGAACCGCCTATAACGCCGCATTTTCAACCGCAAAGCGAAGTCGGCTCAAAAAGACAGACTCCCGCGAGTTGCGCGTTCGTTCCTGCGGTTGCGGGGCTTATCATCGCAGGCGAAGTAATCAAAGATTTGTTGAAAATCGAATAACGGAAGCGGCGGCAGACCGTTCCGGCCTGCCGCCGCTATCGAACATAAAGCCTCGGCGGTTTGCTTTTCGCAAACCGCCGAGGCTTTATGTCACTAAATTTAATTAAGAATTTTTAGGCGTAATGCTATGCCAGCCAAGAATAAAACGAACCTTGCCAAAACGCCGCCGTCCTTAACGTCGAAATAAACGCAGAACAAATCGATAAACTTTTTGTTGTTTTTCTCGGCATAACCGCTGCTCACCGAATAAAGAGTGTTACCCTCTTTATCCTCTATTCCGATCGTGTTGTTTCCGCGATAATAGTAATAATCCTTTCCGTTTCTGGTTACTACATTTCTGTGATCGTCGGTCTTTACCTCTTCTCTTTCCCGCTCTTCGCGTTCCTCTTTCTCTTTTATGAGGTCATCCGCTAATTCCGCGCCGAGGTCCTCGCCCGTGGCAAGGCCGAAACAGTTGAAACCCTTTCTGTGTCCGTCCGCATATCCGGTCGTGTAAACGTAGCCGTCGTTTCTGCGTTCGTTTTGAGCAGCGCGACGTTCCATTTCCGATTGTTTTTACCGCTCGGGAAAATAAAGAAAACCTTGAAGAAGTTCCCGTTATTTATTTTGCGGCGAGTTTGTAAAACTCGAAGTCGCCGTAAACGTAAGTGACGTATTTCAGATTGCTCGTCGCAAAATCGAACTCGAAAATAAAATCCGGCGTTTCGAACAAAAGCGCGCTTCTGCTCACAACGATAAACAGTCTGTTATCGAAAACTTTGAACGCGAAATCCGCGTTAAGCCCGTTTTCGCAACTGAAATACACTCCGAAAAGTTGCGTGAGTTTTTCGTTGTTCTTCGCGGCGTAATCGTCGTCGATCATAAAGACGACCTCGCCCGCTTCGTTGATGATTTCAGGCTCGCCGAAAACGCTTTTTTCGATGCGATAAACCTTACCGTTTACCGTAATTCCGCTATCCGATTTCTGCGTCTGTTTTTCTTCTTCGGTTCTTTCTTTCTCCTGTTCCTCAAGTTTTTTGACGAGTTCCGCCAGAAAGTCGCCGTCTTTCGCCTCTTCGGTCGTAAGGTCGTAACAATTATAATATCCGGTTCCCGCGCTTCCGCCGACAAACCTGTATGTGTAGACGTAATTTCCGGATCTGTTTACGTAAAAGGACTTTTCGTCGACGGCGAAATCGTGCTTAACGTATCCTCTGCTCTCCGGTTTATATTCGGCGTAAGTCAAAACTTCGCCCGAAAGATAATAAAAATCGTTGAACTTATTCGTTCTTATTTTTATTTCGTTATCGTCGGCGGCGAACGCTTCCTTGTCGTAAAAATCGATCGTTTGCGTTATTCCCTCGGTTTTTACGTCGAAAACGGAGATTTTGCCGTTATAGATGAACGCGAAAGAATTTTCGTCTATCGGTTGCATAACGTAAGGCGTCGTCCGTTCGCCGTGATTCGGATAAACGTCCTTAAAATCGTAAAGCAATTTCGTTTCGGCGTTTTCGAGGTCGGTTTTCATCAAAGCCACGCCGAATCTGTACATATTGCCGGACGAACTCGCGGAAGAATCGGATTCTTTATTGATAAAGATAATACATATTTCCGCCGAAAACGGTCGTTCCGTATACTTCCGAAGAACCGTCGCCCTCCACGACCTCGCTTGCGAGGGTTTTAAACTTGTAATGCGTTCCGTCGATAACGAGATATCTTTCGTTATAAAGCGAATACCCGTAATCGACGTCGGACGCGATAAGGTCGAGTTTTTCCGAGAAATCCAACTGCTCGCAAGCCGAAAGGGAAAAAGCGAAAACAGCGACCACGGCAGACAAAACCGCCTTAAAAAACTTGTTTTTCATTTTTCATTAATAAATCTCCTATTATTATAATTCAGTTTAATTAACAAATAGTCTATTACTATAATCCGACTTGTCACAGTTCCATGGAGAGCGTTTTTTCGGTGTCGAAATACTTCCACGGAATCAGATCCGCCGGCGGCTGAATTTTGAAGCACAGCCTTTCCTTGGACACGGGATGAGTGAACGAAAGCGAAACCGCCCAGAGCGCGAGTTTGCCTTTTTTCGCCTTCTCGCCGCCGTAACGCATATCGCCGTAAACGGGCGCGCCGATATTCGCCATCTGCACTCTTATCTGGTGACTTCTCCCCGTGTGGAGTTTTATGAGCGCGAGCGTAAGTCCGCTTTTCTCTTCCAGAACGTCGTATTCGAGTTCGGCGAACTTCGCCCCCTCCGTAACCGGCGGACAGACGTAAACCATATTGTTTATCGGGTTTTTCTTAAGGTAATTGGTAAGCGTAGCCCTCTTGTTTTTCAATTCTCCCGCAAGCACCGCGGCGTATTTTTTCTCGAAATCGCCGTTCTGCATCTGCTCGGAAAGCCTCGCCGCCGCCTTGGAACTCTTCGCGTAAACCATCACGCCGCCCGTGGGACGGTCGAGCCTGTGAACAAGCCCCACGTAAACGTTGCCCTGCTTGTTCTCTTTTTCCTTTATATGCTCTTTGATAACGGTGAGCAAATCTTTATCTTTCGTTTCGTCCTCGCAGGAAGGAACGTTCTGCGGTTTTAAAACGACTATAACGTGATTATCCTCATACAAGACGATAAGGTCGTCTTTTTGCATTTGTTCTGCCATATTTACTCCTTGAATTTACTTTCTCGTCTCCGCTTTTATCGGTTGCGTCGCTTTTCACGCTTCCGGCGTTTTGCCGTTTTTACCGTTTTTATCGTTTTTGCCGATGAAAAGCCCGCTCGCGCCGCACGGGAGATCTATCCCCTCTTCCGTTTTTATGCCCACTTCGTAAGCGTCCGTTTCGCCTTCGAACTTCGAGCCGACCGCGAGCGTGAGAATGTTTTTTAGCACCATCGGCTGAAGCCCCGTGGTATAACTGTTTATCAGAAAGAAAAGCGGATTATCGGTTAAAATCTCCGAGCAAAGTTCCACGAGCGGATAAAGTTCGCTTTCTATTTTCCACATTTCGCCGTTAGGACCTCTGCCGTAACTCGGCGGATCCATTATTATCGCGTCGTACTTTCTGCCGCGGCGGATTTCGCGCTGAACGAATTTTTTGCAGTCGTCTATGATAAATCTCACAGGCTTATCCGCCAAACCCGAAAGGCGGACGTTTTCGCCCGCTCTTTCCACCATGCCTTTGCTCGCGTCCACGTGGCATACGCTCGCGCCGGCGGCAAGGCACGCTACGGTCGCCCCGCCCGTGTAAGCGAAAAGATTAAGCACGCTTATCGGTCTGCCCGCGCCGCGGATCATCTCCGCCATTCTGTCCCAGTTTACGGCTTGCTCGGGGAAAAGCCCCGTGTGTTTGAAGCCCATCGGCTTGACGAGAAATTTCAGTTCGCCGTAACCGATCGTCCATTCCTGCGGCATTTTTTTGAGTATTTTCCAACCCCCGCCGCCGTTTTCGCTGCGGTGATATATCGCGTTAAGCGACTTATAGCCCGACATATCGGCTTTTGGCGGCCATATAACCTGCGGATCGGGGCGCAGAAGAAAAACGCTTCCCCAACGCTCCAGTTTCATTCCGTCGCCGGTGGCGATTATGGAATAATCTTTCCACTTATCCGCTATTCTCATATCTTTTTAACGCCGAGCGTGACGCTCTCTCCGTTGATATCGAAGTCTTTAACGAACCCGTCGGGCGTTTCGGTTATCTCTTCCGCGAGAACGTCCGACTTGATTTCGTCGGCTTTTTCGCGGAGAACTTTTCCGGAAATTCCCTCGGCTTTAAAACCGAGAATTATCCTGTCCGTAACCTCGAAGCCCGCTTCCTTTCTCATGTTCTGAATGCGGGATACGAGTTCTCTCACCGCGCCCTCGAGTCTGAGTTCTTCCGTGAGATGAACGTCCAGAACGACGGTAAGCCCGTCCGAACTTTCCGAAACGAAACCTTCGGCGGGTTCGGAAGAAATGAGCAGGTCGTCGAGCGAGAATTCGACGCGAGTATCGCCGAGGTCGACGGCGTAAATTTTGCCCGCTTTGACGGCGGAAACCACTTCCGCCGCGTTGCACGTGTCGAGGAAATTTCTGATCGCGCCGAGCGCTTTGCCGTATTTCGGACCAAGCGTTTTGAGTTGCGGTTTGAGTTTATATGAAACGAATCCCGAAGCGTCGTGAAGAACTTCGAATTCCTTTATGTTCAGTTCGTCTTTGGCGATGTTCAGAAGCCCCTCGGAAAGGTTGACCTTTCTGTCGGCGGCGATATAGAGTTTTCGAAGCGGCTGACGGTTTTTGATGTTGCTGCCGTTTCTCGCCGCTCTGCCGAGAGCGACTATTTCAAGCACGTCCTCCATACCCTTTTCGAGTTCTGCGTCCACGAAACTTTCGTCGCAGACGGGGAAAGAACAGAGGTGAACGGAAATCGGCGCGTCCTTATAAAACTGCGGAACGAGATTGCCGTACATGCTTTCCGCCATGAACGGAACGTAAGGCGCGATGACTTTGGAAAGGGTTACGAGAACGGTGTAAAGCGTGGTGTATGCCGCCGCCTTGTCGTCCGTCATTTCCTTGCCCCAGTATCTCTCTCTGCCGCGGCGGACGTACCAGTTGGAAAGTTCGTCCACGTAATCCTGAATATATCTCGCCGTTTCGAACGTTTTATATTCGGCAAGCCCTTCGTCCACGGTTTTCACAAGCGTGTTGAGTTTGGAAAGCGCCCACTTGTCCATAAGCGAAAGTTTGCACTTCTTTATGTCGTACTTCGACGGATCGTATTTATCGATATCGGCGTAAAGCACGAAGAACGCGTAAGTATTCCAGAGCGTACCCATAAACTTACGCTGACCTTCGGAAACCGCCTCGGCGGAAAATCTCGAAGGAAGCCACGGCGCGCTGCCCGTGTAGAAATACCATCTCACGGCGTCCGCGCCCTGCTTGTCGAGCACCGACCACGGATCGACGACGTTGCCGATGTGTTTGGACATTTTTATTCCGTTTTTGTCGTTCACGTGACCTAAAACGATACAGTTTCTGAACGGCGCTTTTCCGAAAAGAAGCGTGGAAATGGTAAGAAGCGTGTAGAACCAGCCTCTTGTCTGATCGACGGCTTCCGAAATGAAATCCGCCGGAAAATGCTTTTCGAAAAGGTCCTTGTTTTCGAACGGATAATGGAACTGAGCGAAAGGCATCGAACCGGAATCGAACCAGCAGTCGATAACTTCCTTAACTCTCTTCATTTTGCCGCCGCACTTGCCGCATTTGCACGTGGGAGCGTCGATATAGGGGCGGTGAAGTTCGATATCGCCCTCTATTCCGCACATTTCTTTGAGTTCCTTTTTGGAACCCATGACGTGAATCTCGCCGCAGTCCTCGCAAACCCAGATCGGGAGCGGAGTTCCCCAGTATCTCTCGCGGGAAAGTCCCCAGTCGATGACGTTCTCGAGGAAGTTGCCCATTCTGCCCGTTCCGATCGTTTCGGGCATCCAGTTCACCGTTTTGTTCGAGGCGATGAGTTGCTCTTTTATCGCGGTGGTCTTGATGAACCAACTCGATCTCGCGTAATACAGAAGCGGAGTGTTGCACCTCCAGCAGAAAGGATAACTATGCTCGAAAAGCACGTCCTTGAACAACTTTCCGCTTTCTTTAAGGTCTTTGATGATGAGTTTGTCCGCGTCTTTGACGAACATTCCCTTATACGGCTCAACCGCGTCCACGAATCTGCCGCGGTCGTTAACCATCTGAACGAAAGGCAGATCGTATTTTCTGCCCACGTTCGCGTCGTCCTCGCCGAACGCCGGAGCGATGTGAACTATTCCCGTGCCGTCCGTCAAAGTGACGTAAGAATCGTTGGTGACGTAAAACGCCTTTTGTCTGAACGTTCCGAGAGCGTAAGGGAACATAGGCTCGTATTCGGCGTACTCGTAATCCTTGCCCTTTTTCTTCGAAATAACTTCGTAGTCCTCGAAGAGCGAGGGAACGAGAGCCTCGGCGAGAACGTAAATTTCGTTTTCGACCTTGATCTCGACGTAATCGAAATCGGCGTTCATGCAGAGCGCGACGTTTGAAGGCAAAGTCCAGGGAGTGGTCGTCCACACGAGGAAATAAGCGTTGTCTCTGTCCTTGATTTTAAATTTGACGTAAACGGATTTTTCCTTCACGTCTTTATATCCCTGCGCCACTTCGTGCGAGGAAAGCGCGGTTCCGCAACGCGGGCAATAAGGAACGATTTTATGCCCCTTATAAAGCAATCCCTTTTCGGAAATGGTTTTGAGCGCCCACCACACCGATTCGATATAATCGTCGTGATAAGTGACGTAAGGATGCTCCATATCCACCCAGTAACCGAGGCGGTCGCTCATTTTTTTCCATTCGTCGGTATATTTCCAGACGGACTGTTTGCATTCCTTTATGAACGGCTCGATGCCGTATTTTTCGATATCCTGCTTGCCGTCAAGCCCGAGTTTCTTTTCGATTTCGAGTTCCACGGGAAGCCCGTGAGTATCCCAGCCCGCCTTTCTTAAAACGTGCTTACCCTTCATCGTCTGATATCTCGGAATGATATCCTTCATAACGCGCGTTAAAACGTGGCCGATATGCGGCTTTCCGTTCGCCGTCGGCGGCCCGTCGTAAAAGGTGAATTCACTATGTCCTTCGTTGTTTTTGATGCTTCTTTCGAATACGTCGTTTTCGTTCCAGAAATCGAGAACTTCCTGTTCTCTCTTCAGAAAATCGAGCGACGCGTCAACTTTTTTATACATAACTCCTCCGTTGCCGCGGAACTTACCTTCGGTTTTCGTTCCGCGCGTTGTTTTTCCGCGTTATTCGTTTTCCGCGTTTTCCGCGTGCTTACCCGCGTTTTTCCGCATACTTTTTCGCATACTTTTTCGCATGCTTTTTCGCGTGCTTTTTCGCGTGCGCGCAGATTATCGCAGAATATACTATATAATAGCAAAAATATTAAACAAAGTAAAGGATTTTCGGGGCAATCGAAGTTTAGTTTTTAAAATATCGCGCGGCGGCGACGGCGAATAAAATCCCCGCAGATTTCCCGCCCGAGGACTTTCGACATTTTTTCGGTGTTAAAATGCAAAAATTTTTTCGGGGCGGCGTTATTTCCTTGCTTTTTTTTAAAATTTAGGTTAGAATGATTACACTGCGCTGAGCGGGGAGATAGCGGTGCCCTGAACTTGCAATCCGCTACAGCAAGGCTGATCGTTCCCCTCGGCTCGTCGTATGGTTGGCTGCGCGCGGTAAGGCGTGACGATGTCAAGGTCTTATGCAACGCAAAGCCGCGAACCGCGTCAGGATAGGGATATAGCAGCGCTAAACGGTCGATTGCGTGTGCCATGAGGTTGCTTTGACGGAGCGACCTGCCGCGCTAACGCTTCGGTTCGGCTTGTCAAAGGGAACTGCGCAGTAAAAAGAACGCAAAGCCGCCGATAAAGCGGCTTTTGTTATTTAATACGATCGGTTTCGGTAAATATTCCGGTTAGCCGCGTAGGACTTCAGGTGTTTCGGGAGAGAAAAATGACTGATATCGAAAAAAAATTAAAAACGATATTTTCGGAGATTTCCGACGGAAACGACCGCGGAGAAAAAATCGCTCTGCTCGGCGCGACGAAATTCGTTCCTATGGAAAAAATAAACGAAGCGGTCGCCGCGGGACTTGAATTTATCGGCGAAAATCACGCGCAGGAATTCCGCGATAAATTCGCCTTTTATCCCCCTTGCGAAAAGCACTTCATCGGCACGCTTCAAAAAAACAAACTCAGATACGTGGTCGGCAAAGCCGACGTCATCGATTCCGTTGCAAGCGAAGAAATCGCGGAAGCGATAAACAAAAAAGCCGCCGCGCTCGGCGCCACGCAAAACGTTATGCTCGAAATCAACGCGGGCGACGAAAAAGACAAAACAGGCGCGTCAATCGATGAGGCAAAAGCCCTGTATAAGTCGATTATCGGCTTAAATCACCTCAAACTCGTCGGGGTGATGGCGATGCTCCCCGCGGGCAAAACCGAGGGCGAACTCGCATATCTGTGCGAAAAAGTAAGGGGATTTTACGACGAAATAAGGCTTTCGTCGCCAAGCGTGAAAACGCTTTCCATGGGCATGAGCGGCGACTATAAAACGGCGATAAAACACGGAAGCAACATGATAAGGCTCGGCAGGGCGATTTTCGGCGAACGCATACGGACCGCGACGAAAGAATAAACGGTCGCCCGACAATTTTTACGGAATATTTTATCGGAGGGAATTACGAATGGGATTTTTTGATTTTATCACCAAAAGCAGCAAAAACGACGTCAAAAAGAAGAATAGCGCGCAGGCGGACGGGCGCGGGCAAATAAGGGAAAACGATTACTCCGGCAGCGGCTCGATAAACCGCTATCGTCCGAAGTCGTTCGACGACGTCGCCGCGATTATAGACAGACTTTTAGGCGGCGAACCCGTCATCGTGGACGTTTCCGACGTAAGCCCGAGGACGGCTCAACGCGTTATCGACCTTATGTCCGGCGCGATTTACGCCATCGACGGAAACATGGGCGAACTGACGAAAGACGTTTACGTTTTCACTCCGCGCGGAGTCGCCGCAAACATCTGAACGACGCGTCGGAAGCCCGAGCGGCGTATCGGAAATTCAGGCGGCGCGACCACCCTGTTTCTTATTATAAATTGCAGAACGATTTGCCTTGTAAATTGCAGAACGAATTGCCGCGGGAAGTCGATTAATCGACTTCCCGCGGTTTTTATATTCTCTATACAACGCACCCGCCTCCGCACCGAACGTAAATGCTCGTCATAATTCTGCAAATTTCGGTTTCGACTTTTATCGACGAAATCACCCTTTTTATTAACAAATAATATCCTCGATTCGATTTAATTTTACTTTTTTTTGTGCTAAAATTAAAGAAAAAAAAAGGAGAAGACGACAATGGATAAACACGGAATAGCGATACTTGCGGATAACCCGCCGAAATCGGAAGAGATTGCAAAGGCTTTCGAGAACAGCGGCAGATTTACTATAATCGGAAAAACCACGGACGGCGAAGAAGGCGTCGATATGATACTTAAAAACGACGCGGAATTTTGCGTGATCGACCTTATCCTTTCGGGGCTGGACGGGCTCGGCGTTTTAGACAGATTGAAGGCTTACGGCTCAAAAACCAAGATAATCGTTTATAGTTCTCTCTCGAGCGAAGAGGTCGTGGAAACGTGTATTTCCAAAGGCGCGAGTTTTTACGCGGCTAAGCCATGCCCGCCTGAAACGCTCGTTAATCGTGTTATAGACCTGTTTTTGAACGGTAATCGCGAAAAACTCCCCGACAATATGCGCGCCGCGAAAACGACTTCTCTCGACGAAAGGATAAGCAAAATTTTCATTTCGGTGGGCATTCCTCCTCACATAAAAGGTTACGGTTATCTCAGAGAGGGCATAAAAATAGCCGTTTGCGATCCGAACGTGATAAACAACATAACCAAAAAACTTTACCCGATGATCGGCGAAAGATACGCGACCACGCCGAGCAAGGTGGAAAGAGCCATCCGCCACGCCATAGAAGTCGCGTGGGCGAGGGGCAGAATAGGCAACATAAACGATCTGTTCGGCGTTCAGACCTACCTCTCGGGCGAAAAGCCTACGAACGGAGAATTCATCGCGCTCATCGCCGACAAAATGCTGCTCGAAGGTGCGTGAAACGATAAAAAAACCCAAAACGCCGTTTACCATACGAAAACTACGCTCGCGGACGGGACG
Organism: Subdoligranulum sp. APC924/74; assembly: GCA_963650905.1. Classification (GTDB taxonomy): domain Bacteria; phylum Bacillota; class Clostridia; order Christensenellales; family Borkfalkiaceae; genus UBA10281. The sequence continues at coordinate 19,124 of CAVJNC010000002.1, read as the reverse complement.
GATAATATTCTGCAAACGGCGGATAATCGTTCGCAAACGACGGATAAGCCGCCCGCAAACGGCGGATAATCGTTCGCAAACGGCAAATAAACCGCCCGCAAACGGCGGATAATCGTTCGCAAACGACGGATAAGCCGCCCGCAAACGGCGGATAACCGCCCGAAAATGTTAAAAAATTTAAAAAAAAACAATTTTCGCTCAAAAACAGTTTACAAATTCATATAATATGATATAATTACACCGCATTGTTTTTTCGAACGGTTTCCACCGGAAGAAAAATCGCGAAGAAATATATGAACCCGTATTTGCGGATTAACAGCGGAGGCGCGTTATATGAAATACGTAAAATGTCCGAGGTGCGACCTCAATTATATGCCCGAAACCGAGAAATATTGCGATGTTTGCAAAGCAGAACTCAAACTCGGCCCGACGATGAAATTCGTTTCGTTCGGCGACGACGACGATAACGATCAGATTCTATGCCCGATATGCAAACGCAACTATATCGAACCCGGGGAAGAAATGTGCGCGGAATGCAAAGAGGAAAGAAGCGAAAAAGCGGCGATCGAACCCGAACAGGACGTAGATCCGGACTGCGACGAAGAATGGAGAAACTACCTCGACGAGGACGAAAAAGAAGCGATAAGCAACAAGGTTGAGGACGGCGAGGAAATTCTTTCTCTCGACAAACTCGGCGAGGACGAAGCCAAAGAACTTTTCGACGACGAAGAGGAAGAAGATTCCGACTATTACGACAACGAACCCGAAGAGGAAGAAGAGGACGACTTCGATTATCCCGACGCCGACGAATCCGACTTCGAAGATTTCGACGAAGACGAAGAGGACGAAGACGAGAACGAAGAGGACGACGAGGAAGATTTCTGATCTGCCCCGACCCGAACGAAAATTACGCCGGTTAACGAATTGACGCCACTATCGAATTCTCACCACCGTTGAATTCACAACGCTTTGGTTAAATTATGCCGTTTCGGTTGACCGGATAAAAAATTTCTGATATAATCGAATTACAATTTTAAATCGTTGCGAAAAAGAGTAACGCTTTCGGGTTATCCCGTTCACCGCGCCGCTTACGTTATGTTTGCCTGCGGAAGAACAAGATTTCCGCGGTTGCAGAGAGGATACGGTCGGTGCGAGTATCCGCCGCAAAAGCGCGAAGTGCGTTTCGCTGTAAAGAGGGGTTAACAGCCTTCGGCTCTCCGCCGTTAAAGGAGTAAATAAGGAAGCATTGCGAAAACGGTTTGAAAAAATCCGGCCGCGCAAGGCTTCGAAGAAAAGTGGAACCACGTTACCGACGTCTTTTCGTAATTTTTGCGGAAAGGCGTCTTTTTTTAACCGCAACGCAATCGTCTGCGGTCCGTCTGATGTAACCGGCGTAATTTATGCAATCGTCCGCGGTCCGTCTGATGTAACCGGTGTAATTTATGCAATCGTCTGCGGTCCGTCCGACTGCGATTGCCGGCTACAATCATCTGTTTTCGACCGACCGCAACTGCCGGCTACAATCATTTGCTTTCGACCGACCGCAACTGCCGGTTGCGACTGACGACCGCAATCATTTATCTTCCGCCGCCTGCGGTTGCGGACGGCAACCGCAGGCGGCGGAAAACCGGACTTCGAGGAGGATTAAAGATGTTTTTTAAGGCTCTGCGCGAGGATATCGACTTTGCGAAAAAGAACGATCCCGCCGCAAGATCGAAATTCGAAATATGGCTCACCTACCCCGGCGTGAAAGCGTTGTCGCGGCACAGAGCGGCGAACTTTTTCTATCGTCATCATATGAAACCGCTCGCAAGCGTGATAAGCAAGTTCGCGCGGTTTTTAACGGGCATCGAAATTCACCCCGCGGCAAAAATCGCGTCCGGCGTTTTCATCGATCACGGCGCGGGCGTGGTTATAGGCGAAACCGCCGTGGTCGAAAGAGGCGTGCTTATCTATCAATGCGTAACGCTCGGCGGCACGGGCAAAGATACCGGTCACCGCAGACACCCCGTGATAAAAGAAGGCTGCGTAATTTCCTGCGGGGCGAAAGTTCTCGGCGGAATAACCGTCGGAGAATATTCCAAAATCGGCGCGGGAAGCGTCGTGCTTAAAGACGTTCCGCCCCACTCGACCGTCGTAGGCGTCCCCGGGCGCGTGGTAAGAATAAAGGGCGAAAAACTCCCCGACAACACGCCCGATAAATGCGATCCTATCTTAGAAGAACTGTGCAGTCTGCGGGCGCGCGTGGACGAACTCGAAAGAAAACTCGGCAAATAACGCGTAGGGATTATCCCTGATCATACATTTTTTTAGCAAAGGAGAACGAAAATGAGAATTTACAACACCCTTTCCGGAACAAAAGAAGAATTCGTACCGCTTAGCGGCAATAAGGTGAACATGTACGCCTGCGGCATCACCGTTTCGGGCGAGGCGCATATCGGACACGCTTATCAGGCGTTGATTTACGATATCATCCGCAAATTTTTAATAAAACAAGGTTACGACGTGACCTACGCGAGGAACTACACGGACGTGGACGATAAAATCATCGCGCGCGCGAAAGAAGCGGGAATCCCCGCCGACGCTTACGCGAAAATGATGATCAAAAAAATAGACAAAGTTATGCGCGAGATGGCTATCGACGATCCCGACATCTGGCTCAAAGCGACGGACAATATCGACAATATAATCGATTTCGTGTCCGAACTCATCAAGAAAGGGCACGCGTACCCTACCTCAAAAGGCGACGTGTATTTTTCGGTGGAATCGTTCGCGCCGTACGGCAGACTTTCACACAGAAATCTCGAGGACGCGCTCAACGGCGTGAGAATCGAAAACGACGATGAAAAGAAAAACCCGCTCGACTTCGCTCTCTGGAAGAGCGCGAAAGAAGGCGAAATCTGCTGGGATTCCCCTTGGGGCAAAGGCAGACCGGGGTGGCACATAGAATGCTCCGCGATGAACAGAAAAGCGTTCGGCGAACAAATCGATATTCACGGCGGCGGCAGAGACCTTATCTTTCCGCACCACGAGAACGAAATCGCGCAGACCGAGGCTCTGACGGGCAAATCGTTCGTTAAATACTGGGTTCACAACGGACTTATCAAGGTTAACGGGCAGAAAATGAGCAAATCGCTCGGCAACAGCCTGCTTTTGTCCGACCTTCTGAAAGAATATTCCAACGAGGCGATAAAATTCGCTCTGCTCTCCACCAACTACCGCAACGACATCAATATCACGCCCGACCTCTTCCCCGAAGCCGAAAAACACCTCGCGGATTTTTACAGGGCGTTCGTCGAAGCGGAAAAAGCGGGCGTAAAAATCGAGGGCGAATACTCCGAAATCGATAAGAAATTCGACGAGGCTATGAGCGACGATTTCAACACCGCCCTCGCGCTTTCCGAACTTTACGCGTATTTCAAGCAAATCCGCGCGCTCACGGCGAAGAAAGATCCCGCGGCGGGGCAGATGCTTTCGCAGATAAAAAAGACTTACTCTCTTTTAGGGCTTTTCGCGAAAAACGCGGACGAATTCGTGAAGAATTACGACAAGACGCACGAAGAACCCGTTCCCGACGACGTGAAAGCGTTGGCGGAAAAAATGCAGGCGGCGAGAACGGAAAAGAACTATGCGTTGTCGGACGAACTCCGCGCAGAAATTCTCGCGAAGGGTTACACCGTTATGATATCGAAAGACGGCGTCGCCATAAAGAAAGCATAAAAAACGCAAAAAGAAAATGCAAAAAGAAAACGCAAAAAGAAAACGCACGCCCTAAAATTAAGCCGATAAAATTAAAAAACCACCGTTTAATCGACTTATAGGCGTATATCTCCGCATCGATTACGCATACTGCCGTTATGAATAAAGAAGAGGAAATCATCAGAATAACGGACAAGTTAAACCGCTCCGAGCCGTCGGAAGTCGGTGCGTTGTTAAAGCAATTATTTTATATAATCGGAAAATTTTAAGGACAAACTATAATCGGGAAATTTCAGAGGCAACGTTCGTCGTCGCTAAGTTTAATTTGCCCCGAGTTTAATTTGCCCCGAGCGGTTGCGTAAAAACGCAACCGCTCGGGGCTTTATCTTTACGTTTTCCGTTTAATAAGGCAATACGAAATCTATTTCCGCCGCTCCGAGCGCGTGAGTGCCTTGAGTTACGTTACGCGACTGAACTCTGAAAACCTTTTTCGTTTTCATATCGAACCTATAGATAGCGTTCGCGCTGAACCACCCTCCTCCTTCCGCTATATAATAGAAATCCCCGCATTTAACGCCGTATTTCGTAAACCTCTCCTCGTCCGTCGTCTTCGGAACTTTAACCTTTTTTATCTCGCAAGTTTCGGGATTGAACACTTTTTCCGTTCGCCACGCGGCGGAATAATCCCAATGGATAGTTCCGTCTTCTTCCAGCCTTAAATATTCCTTCTCCTTGTCCGGAAAGAGATTTGCAAGATATTCCACCTTTCCGTTTTCGTCGAATCTGTAAATTCTCGCGTTTTTTCTCTTTAAATATTTCTCCGTTACGTAATTTCCGGAGTCGTCTTTCACACTTTTTTCCGCCTCGTACACGTCTTCTTCCGCAAAAAGATTTTCGCTTATAAAAGAATATACCTTCGTTTCGGACGGATCCCGAGGGGTAAGATTATATATCTTATCGGTTTCTATATCGTAAACATATATCGACGACATAAGCCCGTAGTCTTCGTAACCGTACAGAACTTCGAATCGCTTATATTTCCACGAATTGATATAAATTTTGCCGTTTTCCGTTTCTCTGTTGCTAAAATAAACCTTTTCATCTGTCGGAACGGAAAGAATCTTTTTTTCGGAGCCGTCTACAACGTATCTTATAGTCACATCGCCGCCGTCCTCCTTTAACCGATATCCGTTCGAAAACGCCGTACTTGTTTTCACTTCCTCGTCGATCAGGAACGTTTCGCCCGTAATTTTGTTGCAGGAATAATACTCGTCGCCGCTTTCGAAAACAAAATAATCCCCGTAATCATAAGTAAAATATAATCCCCCGCCGCCATATAAGCCTTCGTTTTTTCTGGTATAATACGCGCGAAGTAAATTTGTTTGCGGGTCATACATCATTAAAATCGAAAGACTATTTTCTCCGTTTTCAAACGAAGCGGGAAAATATAATTTATCCTGTTTGACTTTAAGCGAGCCGATCCATGTCAACTCGTAGGTTTCCCCCTCGAATTCGGTATCGTAACATATTATCTCGTGGGCGTTATCTTCTATCGAATATTTCATAAAAAACACTTGTCTGTGTTCTTCGTCGTCTATGTAAGTCGAATCTAAAAACATTGTTTTTCCGATATAAATATAATCGCTGACACAATAATACTTATAAGTTTTGCCGTCTACAGACAATTCTTCGACAAGCACTTCTTCGTCCTCGCCGTTCGTTTTGCACTTATATATACCGCTATAAATATAATTTCCGTCCCACACGGTGTCCATCGGTTCTTCGTTGCAACTCGTAAGACTTGTTAAAGCGAACCCGATACAGATCAAAACCGCCGCCAACATACGCAAAGATTTTCTCATATTACCCTCCTTTTTTTAATAATAACAAAAAATCGGCGGAATTTCAATAGTTCCGTCGATTTTTTTACCGATATTGAATTTATTTTAAAAAGTCGTTCGTTTTATCCTAAAATTACGTTCATCGCGTCCGTGAGATAATTTCCGACGTTTTCGATTTCGCCTTTGTCTACAAGTTCGGAAAGTTCCGAAGTTATCGGAAGCCTGCCCAGAACCGGCAGCGAATACTCCGCCGCGACCTCTTCGAGTTTGCTTTTCCCGAACGGATAAATTTTCGTTTTGCAGTCCGGACATTCGACGTAACTCATATTCTCGATTATCCCGAGAATCTTTATGTTCATCATCTCCGCCATTTTCACGGCTTTGCCGACGATCATCGAAACGAGATCCTGCGGGGTGGTGACGATGACTATTCCGTCCACGGGGAGCGACTGAAACACCGTGAGCGGAACGTCGCCCGTTCCCGGGGGCATATCTACGTACATATAGTCCACGTTACCCCAGTAAACGTCGGTGAAAAATTGTTTCACCGCGCCGCTGATAACGGGGCCTCTCCACACGACGGGATCGCTGTCCTCGGGCAGAAGCAGGTTCATCGACATAATTTTCACGCCCTGCTTCGTTATGACGGGATTGATTTTTTCGTCTTCCGTTCCCGTCGCCTTTTCCGTTATTCCGAAAGCCTTCGGAACGGACGGACCGGTTATGTCCGCGTCCAGCACGGCGACCGATCTTCCGCTCCTGAGCGTGTTCACGGCGAGAAGGTCCGTCACCATCGACTTCCCCACTCCGCCTTTTCCGCTCATGACGGCTATCATTTTGCCGACCTTCGTGGAAGGAAGCGGTTTTGCCATAAAATCTTTCTTTTCGCAAGTCTGACCGCATGTTTCGCAGTCGTGATTACACTCGCTCATCTTATCTCCTTTTCTCGCGCCGATGAAAGCCGAAAAACGCGATTAATCGGCTTATAGCGTGACTTTTATTCTCTTATTATCTTTCCGTTGCTGATTTTTATGTTATTGTAACGTTCGTGCGACGGCACGCAATCGGATTCGGTGCAGGTTATTATCGTCTGCATTTTTTTCGCCGCCGTCATCAGGTTTTCCCTTCTCGACTTATCGAGTTCGCTATAGGCGTCGTCTAAAATAAGCACGGGATATTCGCCGAAACGCTCCTTGAAAATCTCCGTTTCCGCAAGTTTGAGCGACAAAGCGCAGGTGCGTTGCTGCCCCTGAGAGCCGTAAGTTCTCACGTCGATTCCGTTGACGCGGATTTTGAGGTCGTCTCTGTGCGGCCCGACCGTGGTGTAGCCGAGTTCGTAATCTTTTTCGAGCCGTTCTTTAAGCGCGGCTATGAGTTGATCGTAAATCTCCCCTTCTTCGCCCTCGTATTTATAATCGCCCGAAACGGTCATTTCCTCCGCTCCGCCGGTTATGAGATAATGCGCTTCCTTCGCGTAAGGGGCGAGTTTCGCGATGTAAGCGTTCCGCTCGCAAATCACTCTCGCGCCCGCGCCCGCAAGACTTACGTCCCACACCGGCAAAGTATCGAAAACCATTTCTCTGTCTTTTTCTTTCAGGAGATTATTCCTTTGCGTAAGCACTTTTTTATACTTCTGCAAGGCGTAAAAATACTTGCTCGACATCTGCGAAAGGGAAATATCGAGAAAACGCCGTCTGTCCTCGGGGGCTTCCTGAATGAGTTTCAGTTCCGCGGGATTGAAAAAGACGGAATTGACGTTGCCGAGAAGTTCGCCGACCTTCGCCACGGGAACGCCGTTGATTCTGATTTCCTTGTTTCTATCGCGGAAAAACGCGACGTTAACGTTGATTTTGCCGAACGCCGAAATCGCTTCGCCCTCCACAAAGCCATTGTCCGCGCCCGCTGAAATCAACTGTTTGTCGCGCCCCGCGCGGGGAGAATAACCCGTGCAAAGATAAAAAATCGCTTCCGCGCAATTTGTTTTCCCCTGAGCGTTCGCGCCGCTTATGATATTCACGCCGTCCGAAAACTCAAACGTTTCCTCGGAATAATTTCTGAAATTTTTAAGTTTCAACGATTTTATTACCACTGTTTTATCTCCGGACTTACTCCCCGAACGCAACCGCGCGGAATTATTAAACGCAATACGAGCAACGCAATCGCGCGAAGGACGTTAAACGCAACGCAACCGCGCGAAAAAATTTATGCGCGGATAATATCGAAAAATATTACGCACGAAGAATATTATATAATCAAATTGTTTTTTTGTCAAACAAGTTCGGGAACCGCCCGCTCCGTAAAACAAAAAACTTTAGGCATTACATTTCTTAGCACTAATTACCGAAAAGGCGTCTTTTTCGCCATTTCCCGCGACCGTTCGGGCGCAGTACGTCAAGTACAGCAACCCTCACGCTCGCAAAAAATCATCAAAAAATGCGCTCTTTTCGGTGCGAAGCATTTTTGCGGATGAGAAACCGACCGCATCGCGGCTCGTTTAGGCAAGGCAAACGCCCGAAGTTGTACTGGACGTACTACGAGCGGCGTTTAACGCCGCATAAATCGGTTTATCGCCGCAAAAATAACTAGTGATAAGAAATGTAATGCCTAAATTTTTTTTGGTCGGGTTTATCGGTTGATTTTTTTCTTAGTTTAGTTTATTATATATAGTACTTTAACTAACGTATTTACTTAATGTAAAATTTCCCGCGAGAGGATAAACTATGGAAAATTACGAACTGATCTGGGAGAGGGCTTTGAAGCATCTGAAAGTTTCCGTCAGCACGATAGCCTATTCCACGTATATCGAACAATTGAAGCCCGTCGATCTCATAGGCTCCAAACTCATTCTGTCCACAAAATCGGAACTGTTCGCTTCCGAAGTGGCGAGAAGGCTCGTTGACAAAATAAGAGAGGCGTTGAATCTTACGGGATCGGGCGTAACCGACATCAAACTTTACGTTGAGGGCAGCAACGAGGATTACCTCGCGAGAAAGGGCGTCGCGCCCGCGGAGTCGGAAATAGACTCCACCCCCATCAACCCCAAATATACTTTCGATACGTTCGTTGTCGGTTCATCCAACCGATACCTTTACGCCGCGGCGAAAGCCGTTGCCGAAAACCCTGCGGACAGTTATAATCCGTTGTTTATTTACGGCGGCGCGGGGCTCGGCAAAACACACATAATGCACGCCATCGCGAATTACATAAAGCAAAACAACCCGTTGAAAAACGTGCTTTACGCCACATGCGAAAAGTTCACGAGCGACCTTATCACGACGATCCGTCAGGGCAAGGCGTATTCTCAGGAAGGAATGGATTTCAGGAATAAATACCGCAACGTCGACGTGCTTATCATCGACGACGTTCAGTTCCTTGCAAAAAAACAGTCCACGCAGGAGGAATTTTTCCACACCTTCAACGAACTTTATTCGCAGAACAAACAGATAGTTTTGTCGGCGGACTGCCACCCGAAGGAAATCGAACTGCTCTCCGACAGGCTGAAAACGCGTTTCGAAGGCGGACTTATGGCTCAGGTTCTCCCGCCCGATATCGAAACTAAGATAGCCATTCTGCAAAAGAAAGCGGAAATGCGCAAATACATACTCTCGCTCGACGTCGCGCTCTATCTTGCGGAAATTTCGGATAACGACGTGAGATCGCTCGAGGGAATGCTCAACAAGGTGATTTTCGCGTCGATGCTTCACGAAGAACCGATAACGATCAAACTCGCGAAGGAAGCCCTGAACGAGTGCGCGCCGGCTAACGGCGAAAAGGAAGTCCTCACCACGGATTCGATCATCGACGCGGTGTGCAACTTTTATAAAATACAGCGTTCCGACCTCGTGGGGAAGAAGAAAAACAAAGAGATCGTTGAGCCGCGCCAGATTTGCGCCTACTTAATGACGGAACTTTTGTCCATTCCCCTCGTAACGATAGGTCAGGCTCTCGGCGGAAGAGACCACACCACGGTCATCCACGCGAGAGATAAAATTTCGGAACTCATCAAGGAAAACACGAGAGTGGACACCGAGATCAAAGATCTCAAAAACATGATTCTTAAAAAATAATGGACACGGAATTTATTGAAGACGAATTCGACGCCGTGGTAATCGGCGCGGGGCATGCCGGTTGCGAAGCCGCGCTTGCCCTCGCGAGAACGGGAATGAAAACGGCGCTCACCACCATAAACCTCGACAATATCGCTTTTATGCCCTGCAACCCCTCGATAGGCGGAACGGCGAAAGGACATCTCGTCCGCGAACTCGACGCTCTCGGCGGCGAAATGGGAATAAACGCGGACAAGGCGATGATGCAGATAAAAATGCTCAACCGCGGAAAAGGCGCGGCGGTTCAGTCGCTCCGCTCGCAGGAGGACAAAAGGCTTTATCATTCGCTGATGAAACAGACGCTCGAAAACACCGACGGACTTTATATTCTTCAATGCGAAGTAACCGAAATTCTCGTCGAAAACGGCGAGGTTTGCGGGGTTAAAACCTCTTTCGGCAGTATTCTGAAATGCAGAGCCGCAGTCGTCGCCACTGGCGTTTATTTAAACAGCAGAATCGTAGCCGGAGAATGGGAACAGAACATGGGCCCGTCCGGATTCGCCCCCGCGACGAAACTCACCGATTCGCTCATAAAACTCGGATTCAGAGTCCGTCGTTTCAAAACGGGAACTCCCGCGAGAATAGACCGCAGGTCGATCGATTTTTCAAAACTCGAGATTCAGAACGGCGAAACGGAAATTTATCCGTTTTCTTTCATGACGGACAGAATTCCCGACAAGCAGGAACCGTGTTATATCGCCTACACCAACGAAACCACGCACAAAATCATCCGCGACAATCTCGACCGTTCGCCCCTTTATAACGGCAGCATTTTAAGCACCGGCCCGAGATACTGCCCGTCAATCGAAACCAAAGTCATGCGCTTTGCCGACAAGGAACGCCATCAACTATTCCTCGAACCCGAGGGCTGCGACACCAACGAAATTTACGTTCAGGGAATGTCCACTTCGCTCCCCCACGACGTACAGAAGTCCATGTATAGGTCGATTATCGGGCTTGAAAACTGCCGAATAATGCGTTACGCCTACGCGATAGAATACGATTGTATCGACTCGCTCGATTTAAAACCGAGCCTTGCTTACAAGGCGATTCCGTCCATTTTCACCGCCGGGCAGATCAACGGCACGAGCGGTTACGAAGAAGCGGCGGCACAAGGGCTTATCGCAGGGATCAACGCTTCGCTTTACCTCCGCAAAAAAGAGCCGCTCGTTTTAAAACGCGACGAAGCCTATATCGGCGTGCTTATCGACGATCTCGTTACGAAAGGCACGAACGAGCCTTACAGAATGATGACTTCACGCGCGGAATACAGAATATTTTTGCGGCAGGACAACGCCGATTCGCGGCTTACCGAAAAGGGGCGCGCGGTCGGCTTGGTTAAGGACGACAGATACGAAAGATATCTCGGAAGGTGCGGAAAAATTGCCGAAACGACCGAAAAAGCCGCGGTTAAAATCCCCGCGGCGGAATGTTCGGAATTCGTTAAAGAATACGGCTTCGGCGACGTTTCCGCTCCCCTTTCGCCTATCGATATGATAAAGCGCAACATTCCGCTCAAGGCGATTTGCGAGAGATTCGGACTTTTCGGGGACTGCCCTTACGACATTCTCGAACGCGTGGAAACGGACGCCAAATACGAGGGCTACCTCAAAAAAGGGCGCGAACAGATCGAAAAGGCGCAAAAACTCGAGGAAAAACGCCTGCCGGACGATATGGATTACGCGCAGATTAAGGGCTTGAGGCTGGAAGCGCAGGAAAAACTCAACGCTATCCGCCCCGAAAACATAGGTCAGGCTTCGAGAATTTCGGGCGTAAGCCCCGCGGACATAGCCGTGCTTATGGTTCATCTCGCAAGCAAAACGAAATAATTATGGATAAAAACGAAATTAAAATAATTACAGAAGATAAGAAAAACGCGCAGAACCCGCCGAATACCACGCCGAAAAAGCCCTTAAACAAGCCGAAAGGGGCTAACGACGATTTCAAACGCAGATATTTCGATTATTACGACGATATCAAAATAAGCGACAGGCAGGACTGGTGAAATATGGTCGACGCGTGCGAAAACTTGCCGGTCAAAGGCGTTTACAGGCATTATAAAGGTAATTATTACGAACTGTTATATATCGCGACGGATAGCGAAACGCCGGAAAAAAAGGTCGTTTACAAGGCTCTTTACGGCGACGGCGAAATCTGGGTTCGCCCGCTTTCCATGTGGAGCGAAAAAATAACGCTCCCGGGCGGAGAAACCGTCGAACGTTTTACTTACGCGGGCGAACTTACGCAAAAATCAGGCGAGATTAAACAAATGATTAAAGAATTTGAATTCAACGGGCATAACGCAACCGTTATAATCCCCGATAATTTCAACGGGAAATGGATTTGGAAAACGGAGTTTTTCTACGCGTTCGATAAAGCCGAGCAAACGCTTTTAAGCATGGGCTACGCGCGCGTTTATTACGGAATAAGCGATATGTACGGAAGCGACCGCGCCGTAAGACTTATGCACGCTTTCCATCTCTATGTGACGGAAAACCTCGGATTTAAGGAAAAACCCGTTCTTTTCGGGTTTTCGAGGGGCGGGCTTTACGCGTTCAATTACGCGCTTTTTTACCCCGAATACGTCGGCAAAATCTATCTCGACGCGCCTGTTTTAAACCTTAAATCGTGGCCGCCGAAAGGAAGCCCCGAACATACGCAAATGCTCGAAGAATACGGAATGACGGAAGAGTCTTTTGAATGTTTCCGTTTCAGTCCGACAGATAATCTCGAGGAGTTTTCGCGAAACGACATTCCCGTTCTCATCGTTGCCGGCGAAAGCGATTCCGTTGTGCCGTATAAGGACAACTGTCTGAAAATGGTAAATTTTTACAAAGCGAAAGGGCTTGAGGCAGACTTTATCTTAAAGCCCGGGTGCGAACATCATCCCCACTCTTTGGACGACGTTTCGCCGATTGTGGATTTTGTCGAAAAATAAGATTTCGTCGAAAAAAATAAGATCTCGTCGAAAAAAAAATAAATCGCAGGGATTCCGTTCGTCGTCGCCGATCTTCTTTTTTGCTCCGACCGTTGCGTTTAACAGCATAATTCGCCATCAACTATTTCCGCCCGTCGGCTGCGCCGACGGGCGGATTTTTCATTTCGTTAAAAAATTTTCGAGTTCCTTAAAATTATTTCAATTCGAATCTCGCCACTCTCGCCCCGTAAGAATAACCGTAAGAGAACGGTTCGACGGAAAAACCGTTTTTCTTTACGCCCTTAACGCTTTTGCCGTTGTCGAGCCACTTTGCCGAAACGATTTTTTTATCCGTTTTTATCGTTACGTATCTGTCGTCCGCCGCCCTCGCGACGTTCGGATCGGCGAGCATAGGCACTTTTCTTATCACGGCGTAATAATACTTTCCGTCCGTCAGCACGTCGGCGTTTTCGGCTTCTATTCCGGCAGAAACGGCGTCGTAAATAAAGCCCTTGTTCACCTTTATCCACTTGCCCGCGGCGAGAAAATCCGCCTTTTCGCCTTCGGAAATAAGCCCGTTGCCAGTAAGCCCCGTGTTGAGGAGCAGATTGCAGTTGAATTTGCGGCAGTCGATAAGCATCTCGACGAGTTCCTTGGGCGACTTCACGCAGATATCTTCCTTCGCATAGCCCCAGTGATCGGTGAGAGCCTCGCACACCTCGCCCGCGAGCGGTTTTTCCGACGTATCGACGAAAAACGCCTTGCCGCGCTCGAAAGTCACGCTGTCTATCTCGCGGTGACCGGTTTTGCCGCATTCGCTTAAACCCGTGTTGTTGATTATCATCGCCTCGGGCTGATATTTTCTTATCGTGCCGTAAATGCGGTCTTCCTGCCAGTCTTCGTTCGGTTTATCCCACATTCCGTCGAACCAGAAACCGCCTATTTTGCCGTAATTCGTACACAGAATTTCTATGCTCCTGACGAGATAATCGATATATTTCGGAAAATCGTTTTTATAATCGGGGTTATACCAGTCGAGAAGGGTGTGATAAAAGAAAGGAACTATCCCCTCTTTGTTACATTCGTCGACGAATTCGCGGATAAGGTCTCTGCCGCAGGCGGAATGAGGGGCGTCGAAATCGTTAAGCCCCTGCGTATCGTAAAGCGAAAAACCGTCGTGATGGCGGGTGGTGAGCGTTATGTATCTGCAACCCGCCGCCTTTGCCGTTTTAACGAGTTGTTTCGCCCAGTCTTTTTTAACTTTAAACTTCTTCGGAAGTTCGTTATATTTCGCATGATCGGCTTTGCCGAGCGTTAAAACCCATTCGCCTTTGCCAAGAATGCTGTAAAGCCCGAAATGATTGAACATTCCGAAGCCCATCTTTTTGAAATTTTCTATGTATTCGTAAGCCATGTTTTCTCCTTTTTATCCGCAGATAAAAACTTATTTCATTATAAATTTTTTTGATTTTTTTGTCAATCGGATTTTGAAAATTTCGGTTTATTTCGGCGTTTCTCCGATTATTCCCTTGCGTTATCTCTCGCGCTATGCTATGATATAATGGTATTATTATTATGTTATGATATAATGGTATTATTATAAACAAGAGTGTGAAATGATTGATTTTACGAAGCAAATGAAAGAAGAATACACCATTCTCTGCCCCGATATTTTCCCGACGCATATGGCGTTGTTCGAGAGTATTTTCCGCATGAACGGCTATAAATTAGAGGTAGTCCGCGACGAGGGAAAAGCCGTTATCGACACGGGGCTTAAATATTTGCACAACGATATGTGTTACCCCGCGATCTGCTCGTGCGGGCAACTTTTATACGCCCTCGAATCGGGCAGATACGACGTAAACAAAACCGCGCTTATCTTTTTCCAGACGGGCGGCGGTTGCAGAGCCTCGAATTACATATTTCTGCTCAGGAAAGCCCTCAAAGAAATGGACCTCGGGTTCGTTCCCGTTATCTCCGTCAGTTTTTCGGGGCTTGAAAAATACAGCGGGTTCAAAATCACGCTTAAAATGCTTAAAGCGGGGTTTTCTTCGCTCGTTTACGGGGATATGCTTCTCCTTTTAAAAAACCAGACCGCGCCTTACGAAATAAACAAAGGCGACACCGACAACGTCGTTAAAAAATGGATCGACGAATTGTCCGCTCAGTTCAGACGCGGCAAAGGCAGTTCCAAAAAAGCGATAAGGAAGAATCTCGCCGACATGGCGGCGGATTTCCACGCTATCCCCCGCGAGAAAAAAGACCTCGTCAAGGTAGGCATCGTGGGCGAAATTTACGTCAAATATTCGTCGTTCGCCAACCGCGGACTGGAAAAATTTCTCGCAAGTCAGGGTTGCGAATATATGATCCCCGGCGTGACGGGCTTTTTGCAATACTGCGCGGCGAACGTGGAAACCGACCACCGCTATTACGGCGGAAGTTTTCTGAAACTGAAAATCGGCGCGCTTGCCGAAAAAATTCTCGCAAGATACGAGGAATACATAATCAAAACTTTAAAACCCTACCCCGAGTTCGTCGCTCCCTCGCCTTTTGAAAAGGTCAAAGAATTCGCCGGCAAGATTATCGACCGCGGAGTTAAAATGGGCGAAGGGTGGCTGCTCCCCGGGGAGATCGCCGAACTCATCGAAAAGGGATATCCCAACGTTATCTGCGCTCAGCCGTTCGGATGCCTGCCCAACCACATAGCGGGCAAAGGCACGATAAGAAAACTGAGAGAACTCTATCCCGACGCGAATATTTTCCCCGTGGATTACGACGCGGGCGCTTCGGCGGTGAATCAGGAAAACAGAATAAAACTTATGCTTTCGATCGCGCGCGACAACAAAAACGGACAAGCGGATCGAACGAAAACCGACGGACAGACCGAATGCGGCGAAACAACCGAAAACGCGACCGCAGAGGCCGCCGCGACCGTTTCCGAAACGCCCGAAAGCAGTAAAATCGATAAAGCCGACGGCGTTTCCGAAAACAACGAATTCCGCGAAAAAAACGGCGTTTCCACAAAAAACGACTTTTCCGAAAATAACGAAATTTCCGACGGAATTTCCGGAAACAACGACATCGAGGACAACTTATGAAAAGACTCGGAATAGATATAGGTTCGACCACTCTGAAAGCCGTTCTCGCAAGCGAGGACGGGCGGATAATTTTCTCAAAATATCAAAGACACCTTTCCAGAATTCCGGAAACGGCGACGGAAGTTCTTTCTCTTGCGAAAGAAATCTGCAACGACGAAGAAGTTTTCGTCTGTCTTTCCGGCTCGGCGGGCATGGGCGTGGCGGAATCGCTCGACCTGCCCTTCATTCAGGAAGTTTACGCCGAAAAAACGGCCGTTTCGAGGTTTTATCCCGACACGGACGCGGTTATAGAACTCGGCGGAGAGGACGCGAAAATCATCTTTTTGACAGGCGGATTCGAGATGAGAATGAACGGAACGTGCGCGGGCGGAACGGGCGCGTTCATCGACCAGATGGCGACGCTGATGAAACTCACGCCCGACGAACTCAACGAACTTTCCAAATCTCACACGCGGGTTTATACCATCGCTTCGCGTTGCGGCGTTTTCGCCAAATCCGATATTCAGCCGCTTTTGAACCAGGGCGCGAAAAACGAGGACGTAGCCGCGGGAATTTTCGCCGCGGTAGTCAATCAGACCGTCGCGGGGCTTGCGCAGGGCAGAAAAATCGAAGGCAACGTCCTTTATCTCGGCGGGCCGCTCACGTTCCTTTCCGAACTGAGAAAAACATTCGACGAAATTCTCGGCATAAAAGGCACTCTGCCAGAAAATTCGCTTTTTTACGTCGCGCTCGGCGCGGCTCTCTCGAAACAGGAAAAATCCTGCAAGGTTTCGGACGTAATCAGACTTTTCGAAAAATCCTCGTCGCTCAAAAAATACGAGAGTTGTCCTCCCCTTTTTAAAAATAAGGAAGAATACGAAGAATTCAAACTCCGCCACAAGAAAAATTCCGAAGGCATAGCCGAACTCGACGCGCCGCGCGGAAAAGTTTTCCTCGGCGTGGACGCGGGTTCGACCACGGTCAAAATTCTGCTCGCGGACGAAAAAGGCAACATAATAAGGCCGCTTTACACCCCGAGCGTTGGCAAACCCATAGAGATAGTTCTCGATTATCTCAAAAAACTTTACGACGACTTCCCCGATATCGAAATCGCGGGTTCGGCGGTTACGGGTTACGGCGAAGAGATGATAAAAAACGCTTTCCGCATAGATAACGGACTGGTGGAAACGGTGGCGCATTACACCGCCGCGAAGAAATTCCGCCCCGACGTGAATTTCATTCTCGACATCGGCGGGCAGGATATGAAGTGCTTCAAAATAAGAAACGACCTCATCGACCAACTCTTTCTCAACGAAGCGTGTTCGTCCGGCTGCGGTTCGTTTTTGCAGACTTTCGCGGAATCGCTCGGCTACGGCGTGGAGGAATTCGCCCGCCTCGGGCTTTTCGCGGACGCGCCGGTTAACCTCGGTTCGAGATGCACCGTGTTTATGAACAGTTCGGTAAAGCAGGCGCAGAAAGACGGCGCGAGCGTGGAAAACATCTCCGCGGGGCTTTCGATAAGCGTGGTCAAGAACGCGCTTTATAAGGTTATCAGAATAGCGAAAGCCGAGGACCTCGGCAAAAACATCGTCGTTCAGGGCGGAACGTTTTTAAACGACTGCGTTCTGCGGGCGTTCGAGCAGGAACTCGGCGTGGAAGTAATCCGCCCCGAATTTTCCGCTCTTATGGGGGCTTACGGCGCGGCGTTATACGCGCAGAAACTCTCGAAAGGCAAAAGCGCGCTGATAACAAAAAACGAAATCGCGAATTTCTCGCACAAGGTGAGCAACGTGACCTGCAACGGGTGCGGAAATCACTGCAATCTTACGCTCAACCTGTTCGCCGACGGCAGAAGGTATATCGCGGGAAACAGATGCAGCAAGCCCGTTACGGGCGAAAAAACGGAAGCGACGGACGATATGTACGCTTACAAACTCAGACTGCTCGCCAACTACGTAAACACCGAACGCGACGACGAAAAAATCAATATCGGCTTGCCGCTCGGGCTTAACAACTTCGAACTTCTGCCATTCTGGCACGCGTTTTTCACCGAACTCGGGTTCAACGTGATCACCTCGCCGTTTTCGGACAGAAAACTCTACGAATACGGACAATACACCATTCCGTCCGACACGATATGTTACCCCGCGAAACTCATTCACGGGCATATAGAAGCGCTTCTGCGCGAGGGCGCGGACGCGATTTTCTACCCCGACATGTCTTACAATATAGACGAAAAGCAGGGCGACGACCACTTCAACTGCCCCGTAGTGGCATATTATCCGCAGGTTATAAAACTCAACGTCGCAGACGTTAAAAAGACGAAATTCATCTGCGATTTCATAAGTTTATACGATAAAAAACAGTTCGTAAAACGCGTTAAGGCAATGCTTTCGGAACGCTTCCCCGAGAAGAATTTCACCGCGAAGCAAATCGGAGACGCGACGGAAGCGGCTTACGCGGAATACGACGAATATCTCGAATCGATAAGAACCGAAGGCGAAAAATATATCGAAAAGGCGAAAAAGACGGGCAAACCCGTTATTCTCCTCGCCGGAAGACCGTATCACGCGGATCCGGAAATCAACCACGGAATTCACGAACTGATAAGCAGGTTGGGAGCGATCGTTTTAAGCGAGGATTCCGTAAGACCGAATCACGGAAAACTCGACGTGAACGTGAGAAACCAATGGACGTACCACGCAAGGCTTTATAACGCGGCGAAATTCGTCGCGAACGCCCCCGAAGACCTCGATATTCACCTCGTTCAACTCGTTTCGTTCGGTTGCGGCGTGGACGCGGTGACGACCGACGAAGTGCGTTCGATCGTGGAAAGTTCGGGGCGGCTGTACGCTCAGATAAAAATCGACGAAATCTCCAACACCGGCGCGGTCACGATAAGGCTGCGTTCGCTTATGTCCGTTCTGGAACTGAGAAAAAACAAAAAATCTGACTTGTCCTGACGTAAACATAGAAGTTTTCTTCTTAGTCCGACTTTTGGATGTACTTCGACCGCGCCCCGCTTTTTCCTGACGAAAAAGCGGGGCGTTTTATCTTTTCGGCAAACATCAGGTGTTAAAAGCGGGGCGTTTCATTTTTTACGGAAACGGGCGGCGGCGATTTATAAAAAATCGCCGCCGCCCTTGAATTCCGTCATACGTCGCGGCAAAAATCATAAGCGACTGCGTTTTTTTGCGGCGCGACAGTCGCTCGGGAAAACAGTTTTACGCGTCGCTTCAACCGAGTCCGCCGCGCGGAAAAAAAATTTGAAAATCAACTCGTAAAACCGTTTAAAAACCCTTGCCTTTTATTCCGAATAATAGTAAAATGAATTACGCTCGTCGACCGATGCCAGACAAGTCCGACGGCGAATTTTCAGGCTAAGACAAAGCACGCGAACGGGTTAATACTTGAATGTATAAGCCGCGAACGTAACGACGTATTAGTCAAAAACTCGCCGTCAGACCACGGTTCGTTTTATTCT
>CAVJNC010000001.1:0-47382 GCA_963650905.1 Subdoligranulum sp. APC924/74 | reverse complement strand
CCGCCCGACTGAAGACCGAAACGGCGGAAATAACGGACCTCCCCGGCATTTACTCTCTCAAAAACCACGACGCCGAAGAAAACGCCGCGGCGGAAACGCTGAAAAAAGGCGGTTTTTCCGCAATCGTTGTCGTCGTCGAGGCGGAAAAGTTGAAACGGGGGTTGAGACTGATCCGCGAATTGAAATCGTTCGGCGTGCCGATTGTGGCGTTTATCAACTTATACGCGGACTTTTTGAAGCGCGGCGGCGAACTGAATGCGGAAGAATTCGGGAAAAGCGCGGGCGTTGAAGTCATCCGCGGCGAGGCGATAAACGAACGCGACGTCAGAAAATTAAAAGAAAAGATATTCGGCGAAATTCCGATTTTGCGGGCAACGAACGAGCCGTTCGGTTACGTCGCGCCCGAAAGCCATCGCCCGACATTTGAAAAAATCGTCGCGAGCAGATTCACCGCGCTCCCCGTTTTCGTCCTCGTCATGCTCTTCTGCTTCTGGTTCGCTTTCGGCAATAATTCTCCGATAGCGACGATAAGCGGGGCTATAAGTCGATTATTGAACGATTTCGTCGCTAATCGGGTTTACGATTCGCTTGCGCCGCGCAATCTGTTTCTCGCAAGGCTCCTTTCCGAAGGCGTTATCGGCGGACTGTCGGGCGTGGCGGAATTCATTCCGCAGATTTGCGCTCTTTCGTTCTGTCTCGATTTTCTCGACCGGTCGGGTTATCTTTCGAGAATTTCCGCCGTTACGGACGGAACGTTGAAATTCTTTTCGCTCTCCGGCAAAAGCGTTTATTCTCTCGCCTGCGGATTCGGCTGCACCGCGGTTTCCGCGGTTACGGCGAACGGAATAGACGACGAAAACGTGCGGCTTCGCGCAGTGCTTTCGATGCCGTTCATAAGTTGCTCGGCAAGAACGCCCGTTTATCTGTTCGTGGCGAAAGCGGCGTTTGAAAAATACGCTTTTCTCGTCATCTGCGTCGTATATCTTCTCTCGCTCGCCGCCCCGCTCGTTCATTCTCTGTTGCTTTCGAAAACGGTCGTCAGGGGGAAGCCCGAACCGTTGATCGAAGAAATCGCAAATTTTAAAATTCCCGAGTTGTTCCCCCTGTTAAAATCCTTGCTAAAAACTTTCAAAGAGTTTATAATCAGGTTATCCACGGTCGTGTTCTGCGTTTCGCTGGCGGTGTGGCTGGGCGCGAACGTTTCGCCGAGCGCAGAATTGCTCTCGCGGCAAGACATCGACCGCTCGGTTCTGGCAAGGCTCGGCTCCGGTTTAGCGTTCGCGTTCGAGCCTATGGGCTTCGACTGGCGTATGCCCGCCGCGCTCCTTTCGGGAATATTCGCAAAAGAAAGCGTCGTTTCGTCGTTTTCGCTGCTTTACCCCGAGGGGTTACGACTCGCGGTCGATCAGGGGCTTGCGCTCGTCGCGTTCTGTTACCTTTACACGCCGTGTTTAACCGCGCTTTCGGCGATAAGAAAAACCGTCGGCTTCGGGTACGCCCTGATTTCGGCGGTTTATCAACTGCTCGTCGCTCTCTCCGCGGCTTACGCGGTATATTACTTAACGGGAATTTTTATATGAATCTGATAAAATTTACGGCCGACGGCAACGAAAAACTTTCAGAAGCGATTCTCGCCCGATTCAACGGCGCGATGTCCTATTCGCTCGCGATGAAGTTGATCCGCCGGAAGGACGTGAAAATCAACGGCGAGCGGACGAACAAAGACGTTGCCGTTGCGAAAGGCGACGAAATAAGCGTTTACACCGCCGCTTACGATAACCGCGCGGAAAACGTCCTCTTCGAAGACGACAATATTCTCGTCGCGGTAAAGCCCAAAGGCATAACTTCGGAAGATTTTTTCGAATTGATAAAGAAAACTCACCCGACCGCGTTTTTCGTTCATCGGCTGGACAGGAACACCGACGGAATAATGCTCTTCGCCCTGAATCCGACCGCGAACGACGAACTGCTGAAAGGCTTTAAAAACCGGACGTTCAAAAAATACTATCTGGCGAGGGTTTACGGAACGTTCGACGAAAAAAAAGGAACGCTCGAAGCGTACCTTTTAAAAGACGAAAAAAAATCGGAAGTGAAAATTTTCGACGAGCCGAAAAATGGCGCGGTTAAAATCATAACCCGCTACGAAGTTTTGTCCGAGGACGGCGAAACGTCTTTACTCAACGTGGAACTCGTAACCGGCAAAACACACCAAATCCGCGCGCACCTCGCGCATGTCGGTCACCCCTTAATCGGAGACGGAAAATACGGCTATAAGTCGATTAACAGCCGATTTAAAGAAAAAACGCAATCACTCACGGCGTGTAAAACCGAACTCGGGTTCGGCAAAGAAAGCCCGCTTTTTTATCTCGACGGCAAAACATTTATATTGCCGGAACCGACGAAACGCTATCACAGCGAAACGCTTACCTTGCCCGAATCGACGAAACGCTATCACGGCAAAACGCTTACTCTGCCCGAATCGACAAATCACAGATAATAAAGAACACAAACGAAAATGAAAGAACTGACGCTGAAAAAACATAAATCTCTGACTACTTTTACCGAAGGCTCCCTGTTCAAGGGCATAATTCTGTTCAGTCTGCCGCTTATGGCGTCGCAGATTCTGCAGGTACTTTTCAATATTTCCGACGTAATAATCGTCGGCAAAGGCGTTGCGGATTCGACGATCCCCGTCGGCGCGGTCGGCTCCACAAGCACGCTTCTGACTCTGTTCACGGGGTTTCTGATCGGCATCGGCGCGGGAATAAACGTCAAAGCAGCGCAATATTTAGGCGCGAAAAGAGAAAAGGACGTTAAAGAGACGGTGGACACCTCTCTTATTTTAAGCGCGGCGGCGGGCGTGATAATCTTCGCCCTGTGCTTTATTTTCGCAAGGCAACTGCTCGAACTTTTAAAAACCAAAACCGAACTGCTCGACAAAGCCGTGACGTATTTCCGCATTTACTCGTTCGGAATGCCTGCCCTCGCGATTTTCAATTACGGCAACGGCGTTTTAAGCGCGGCGGGAGACACCAAAAGACCTTTGGTTTACCTCACCGTTTCGGGGCTTTCGAACATCGGGCTTAACTTTTTCTTCGTTCTCTGCTGCGGACTCGACGTGGAGGGCGTCGCGATCGCGAGCGTGATAACGCAGTATATGTCCGCCGTCGCCGTCATCGTCAGACTTTTAAAGATAAAAGAAGCGCACAGGCTCGACCTGAAAAGTTTCTCGTTTAAATGGAAAAAAGCGGGCGAGGTTCTCGCGCTCGGCGTTCCCGCGGGTATTCAGAACGGCATATTCGCCGTGGCGAATATCTTCATTCAGGTGGGCATAAACAAATTCGGATATAAAGAGGTTACGGGAATAAACACCGCCCAGAACGCCGACACGATAATTTTCAACACGATGATGGCGTTTTACACCGCTTGTTCGACGTTCATCGGACAGAACTTCGGCGCGGGCAAGCGCGACAGAGCGATCAAGAGTTATTACATAACGACGCTTTACGCTTTCGCGTTCGGACTCGCTCTCGGTATATTCCTGTTTTTCAAAGGCGATCTCTTCATCGTTCTGTTCGACAGCGATCCCGAAGTAATCGCCGCGGGAATGCAGAAACTTAAAATCATGGGCTTTTCCTACTGCGTTTCGGCGTTTATGGACAATTCCATAGCCGCTTCGCGAGGAATAGGAAAGAGTCTTACGCCGACGATAATCGTAATCATAGGCTCGTGCGTGTTCCGCGTGGTGTGGATTTACACCGTTTTCGCTTATTACGGAACGATAACGTCCCTGTTCCTGCTTTATCCCGTTTCCTGGATAATAACGGGCATCGCCGAAACGATTTATTTCTTCGCTTCTTACTCGGCGCTGAAAAAACACAAGCCGTCCGGTTCCCTGCCGCCCGAAAGCGACGACGCGACGACCGTTTAATATCGCCCGAAAGCGACGGCGCGGCGACCGTTTAATGCCACAAGGAAAAACATTCTTCGGGGAAATTTTTTCTCCGCATGGCGGAAAACGGCGGAAAAAAACTTGACTTTTTTCGGAAAATCGCTATAATGATTACCGAAAATGAGTGGCAAAAAACAGCGGAATTTTCTTTGATATTCCTTTGCGTAAATCCGATTTTCTTCGGGTTTACGCATTTTTTTTGCTTATCCGCGGGCGGTTGCGTTTGCAAACGCAACCGCCCGCGGATAGCCGAGAGAATTCCGAACGCCAAAAAGGACGGTATTAAAATGCAACAAATGCAACAAACGGAACAAACAAAGCAAAACAAAATGGCTGCAGAGCCCGTGAAAAAGTTGATGTGGAAACTGGGCTTGCCGATGATAATATCCATGGTTCTGCAGGCTCTTTATAACGTTGTGGACAGCGTTTTCGTAGCCAACATGCAAGGCTCGGGCGCGCTCGCGAACGAGGCTCTCACGATTGCCTTCCCCGTACAGATAATGATCATCGCAGTGAGCGTAGGCACCGGCGTGGGACTGAACGCGATGCTCTCCAAAAGCCTCGGCGAAGGCGACAAGGAAAAGGCGAACGCCGTCGCGGGGAACGGAATTTTTCTCTGCCTCGTAATTTATGCCGTATTTCTGCTTTTCGGGCTGTTTCTCTCGGAATGGTTTATCGGGCTTTTCACCGAAAACGACGCGGTTAAGGAAATGGGAACTTCTTATCTTCGCATATGCGTATGTTTTTCGCTCGGGTCGATAGGTTTCGCCGTTTACGAGAGATTTTTACAGGCGACGGGCAAAACGATGCTCTCCACGATCGCGCAGATCTCGGGCGCGCTGACGAACGTCGTTTTGGACTACGTGTTTATTTTCCCGCTCGATATGGGCGTCGCCGGGGCGGCGTGGGCGACGATTATCGGGCAGTTCGTTTCGCTTTTCATCGCGATGGCTCTGCATTATTCCGTAAACAAAGAAATCGGCGGCAACCCGAAATATATCCGTCCGGACGGCGGAATAATCGCTTCGATTTACAAAATAGGCGTTTCCGCCGCGATTATGCAGGCTCTGCTATCGGTTATGATGGCGGGAATGAACGCGATTTTAGGCTCGGCGAACGCAGATCCGACGATTCTTGTCGGTTCGTTCGGAATTTATTATAAAATACAACAAATCGCTTTGTTTTCGGCGTTCGGGTTGTCGAACACGATAATCACCGTTCTCTCTTTCAATTACGGAATGAAAAGCAAAGAACGTTCCGAAGACTGCATAAAATACGGAATTCTCGACACTCTTCTCGTCACGCTCTGCATAACCGTTTTGTTCGAGATAATCGCCGTTCCTCTTTCGGAACTCTTCGCCCTTTCCGGCGGCAGTTCCGCCGCGCTAACGGACGTTTGCGCCAAAGCGACGAGAATAGCCGCTTTAAGTTTCGTGTTTATGGGTTTCAACGTTGCCGTTCAGGGCGTTTTGCAGGCTCTCGGCAACGCGGTCAGCCCGCTCGCGACCGCTTTTTTAAGGCTCGTCGTTTTCGTTTTCCCGACGGCTTATCTGTTCACGCTCTCCGACAACGTGCTTAATCTCGTGTGGTGGACGTTCCCGATTGCCGAAATTCTCACGTGCGTCGTTTCGGCGATATTTTTAAAGCAGGCGTTAAACAAAACGAACCGGATTCCCGATCCGGACGAAAAATAGAGAACGCGCGGCGAAAAAAGAGGGCGAAGCAACGTAAATTTACGGCGAAATAACGTAAATTTACGGCAAAAGGTTGACAAATCCGTTGTTAATATAATATAATACACCTATAATTACAGGTGTTCGCATGAATTTAATGTATTTGAAATACGCGGTGGAAGTGGCTTCCTGCGGATCGATCAACAAAGCCGCCGAATCGCTTTATATGGATCAATCCAACCTCAGCCGCTGCATAAAGGAACTGGAAACGTCGCTCGGAGTGAATCTCTTCGAACGTTCTTCCCGCGGGATAAAGGTAACCCCGCGCGGCGAGGAATTTCTGAAATACGCGAAAAGCATACTCAAGCAGGTGGACACCGTGGAAAACATGTTCCGCGGCGACCTTCCGGAAAACAAAAAGTTCTCCGTTTCCGTTCCCCGCGCCAGTTATATAAGCGACGCGTTTTCGTCTTTCGTCGGCAAGTTGCCGGACAAAGAAAAAATCGAGTTTTTCTATAAGGAAACGAATTCGCTCCGCGCCATAAAAAACATTCTCGAATCGGACTATCGCCTCGGCATCATCCGTTACGCCGAACAGTACGACTCGTATTATAAGGAATCGCTCGACGCGAAAGGGCTTGCTTACGAACTCGTCACGGAGTTCCGTTATCGCCTGCTCGTGAGCAAAGATTCTCCGCTCGCGGCCGTCGACGACGTGAAATTTTCCGACCTTCCCGACAAAACCGAGATCGCGCACGCCGATCCTTACGTTCCCTTTTTATCGCTCTCGGAAGTGAAAAAAGAGGAACTGCCGCAAACCGAACGGCGTATTTTCGTTTTCGAACGGGCGAGCCAGTTCGAACTGCTCTCCAAGGATCCGCGCACCTTTATGTGGGTGTCCGCCGTTCCTAAGTCCACGCTTCTCGCTTACGGGCTGACGGAAAAAACCTGCGCCGAGAACAAAAAAACGTATAAAGACCTTCTTATTTATAAAAAAGACTACGCCCTTACCGATCTCGATAAGGCTTTCGTTACCGAACTGTGCCGCGTAAAACGCGAATTGTTCGGCGCATCGTAACTTTTAAAGCCGCAAAAACCCTTGATTTTCTGCGGTTTTTTATTTCTTTCCGTGTTATATCGATAAATACCATACCGATATAAAAATAAAGCAATTCACATTTTCCGCGCGTTGCGTTATACTTTACGATGGAAGAGGAGAAAAACGCGATGATATCCAAAGCGACTTTAAGCAGAATACCGATGTATCTGAAACGTCTGAAGGCGTTGCCCGATTCGGCCACGGAAATTTCCGCGACCGCGCTCGCGAAGCAACTCTCGCTCGGCGAGGTTCAGGTGCGGAAAGATCTCGCTTCCGTCTGCGGCAAAGGAAAACCGAAAATCGGCTACAAGGTAACCGACCTGATCCGAAGCATGGAAAGCGTCCTTCCGGATAAGTTTCAGAAGGAAGCGATCATCGTCGGCGCGGGGAAACTCGGCATGGCTCTTCTGGGCTACGCGGGTTTTTCGGAGTACGGACTGAAAGTCGCGAAGGCGTTCGACAACGACGAAAACAAGTTCGGAGACAACGTCCTTCCGATAAGCGAAATGAAATCGTACTGCCTGTTGCATCAGATCGAACTCGGCATTCTTACCGTTCCCGCCGCCGCGGCGCAGGAAGCGACGGACGAGATGATAAGAAGCGGAATCAGAGCCGTGTGGTGTTTTTCTCACTCTCAACTGCAGGTTCCCGAAGGCGTTACGGTTCAATACGAGGATCTCGCGCTCTCTCTGGCTCACCTGCAAAACAAAATAAGACAAAAATCATAGTACGAAACACAGGAGGTTTCTATGGAAAACAAAGAACGACAGATAGTCGACAGCGTCGAGACGCTCGAAGCGACTATCGCAAGAGTAAAGGACGCTCAGCGTAAATTCGCGACCTACACGCAAGAACAGGTGGACAAAATTTTCAAAGCCGCCGCCATCGCCGCCAATCAGGCGCGTATTCCCCTCGCGAAAATGGCGGTGGAAGAAACAGGCATGGGCGTGGTTGAGGACAAAGTCATCAAAAACAACTATGCCGCCGAATATATCTATAACGCTTACAAGAACACGAAAACCTGCGGCGTTATCGAAGAGGACAAGGCTTACGGCATAAAGAAAATCGCCGAGCCGATAGGCGTTATCGCCGCGGTTATCCCGACGACGAACCCCACGTCCACCGCGATTTTCAAAACGATGATCGCCCTCAAAACGAGAAACGCGATCATCATCAGTCCGCACCCGAGAGCGAAAAAATCGACTATCGCCGCGGCTAAAGTCGTTCTCGACGCGGCCGTTAAAGCCGGCGCGCCCGAAGGAATCATCGACTGGGTTGATATTCCTTCTCTCGAAATGACCAACCTCCTCATGAAAGAAGCGGACATTATCCTCGCTACGGGCGGCCCCGGAATGGTCAAAGCCGCTTATTCTTCCGGCAAACCGGCTCTCGGCGTAGGCGCGGGCAACACCCCCGCGATCATCGACGATTCCGCGGATATCGTGCTTGCCGTCAACTCCATCATTCACTCCAAAACTTTCGATAACGGCATGATCTGCGCTTCCGAGCAGTCGGTCATCGTTCATAAGAACGTTTACGACGCCGTGAAAATCGAATTCGCGAACAGAGGTTGCTACTTCCTTAACCCCGAAGAAACCGAAAAAGTCCGCAAAACGATCATCATAAACGGCGCGCTCAACGCGAAAATCGTCGGTCAGAAAGCCGCTACGATCGCCGCGCTCGCAGGAGTTACCGTTCCCGAAGGAACGAAGATTCTTATCGGCGAAGTGGAAAGCGTGGAACTTTCGGAAGAATTCGCTCACGAAAAACTCTCCCCCGTTCTCGCGATGTATAAAGCCGAGGACATTCAGGACGCGTTCTCCAAAGCGGAACACCTTATCGCGGACGGCGGATACGGACACACTTCGTCCATTTACCTCAACGTAATGACGGAAAAGGC
Organism: Subdoligranulum sp. APC924/74; assembly: GCA_963650905.1. Classification (GTDB taxonomy): domain Bacteria; phylum Bacillota; class Clostridia; order Christensenellales; family Borkfalkiaceae; genus UBA10281. The sequence continues at coordinate 38,758 of CAVJNC010000001.1, read as the reverse complement.
CAAACTCGACGAATTCGCTTCGCGTATGAAGACCTGCCGTATCCTCGTGAACACTCCCTCTTCGCACGGCGGAATCGGAGATCTTTACAACTTCAAACTCGCTCCGTCTTTAACGCTCGGCTGCGGCTCGTGGGGCGGCAACAGCGTTTCGGAAAACGTGGGCGTCAAACACCTGATTAACATTAAGACTGTTGCAGAAAGGAGAGAAAACATGCTTTGGTTCCGCGCGCCTGAAAAGGTTTATATCAAAAAAGGTTGTCTGCCCGTCGCTCTCGACGAGTTGACGCACGTCATGAACAAGAAACGCGCGTTCATCGTAACGGACTCGTTCCTTTACAATAACGGCTACACCAAACCCATCGAGGACAAACTCGATCAGATGGGCATCGTTCACGAGACGTTCTTCGACGTCGCTCCCGATCCCACTCTCGCGTGCGCCAAAGCGGGTGCGGAACTCATGCGTTCGTTCAAACCGGACGTCATCATCGCTCTCGGCGGCGGCTCGGCAATGGACGCCGGCAAGATAATGTGGGTTCTTTACGAACATCCCGAAGCAGACTTCATGGATATGGCGATGAGATTCATCGATATCCGTAAGAGAGTTTACACCTTCCCGAAGATGGGAGAAAAAGCATACTTCATCGCTATCCCGACCTCTGCCGGTACCGGTTCGGAAGTCACTCCGTTCGCCGTCATCACCGATCAGGACAGCGGAATCAAATATCCTCTCGCGGACTATCAGTTGCTGCCCAACATGGCTATAATCGACACCGATTTCCATATGAGCGCGCCGAGAGGACTTACCGCCGCTTCCGGTATCGACGCCGTTTCCCACGCGTTGGAAGCCTACGCTTCGGTTATGGCTACCGATTATACGGACGGTCTTGCGAAACAGGCGTTGCAGACGATATTCAAATATCTCCCGCGCGCTTACGACAACGGTCAGGCAGACGTCGAAGCCCGTGAAAAAATGGCAAACGCCGCAACCATGGCAGGCATGGCTTTCGCTAACGCGTTCTTAGGCGTCTGCCACTCGATGGCTCACAAACTCGGCGCGTTCCACCACATCGCTCACGGCGTGGCAAACGCTCTGATGATCGAAGAAGTTCTTCGTTTCAACGCAGCGGAAGCGCCCGTAAAGATGGGTACGTTCTCGCAGTACGATCACCCGCACACCTTGGCGAGATACGCCGAAGTTGCCGACTGTTTAGGTCTCGGCGGCAACACGGATACCGAAAAACTCGAAAACCTCATCAAAGCCGTTAACGACCTCAAAGCGAGAGTCGGAATCAAACCCACAATCAGAGATTACGTCCCCGACGAAGCCGACTTCCTCAACCGCCTCGACGCGATGACGGAACAGGCGTTCGACGATCAATGCACCGGCGCAAACCCGAGATACCCGCTCATGAGCGAAATCAAGCAGATGTATCTCAACGCTTATTACGGAAACAAACATTTCACCGAACCCGAAATGCCGAAAGCGGAAGCCGCGCCTGCGGACGACACTCATAACTTCAAACAAGCGTACCGCCGCGCAAAAAGCGGAATTAAAAAAGCATAAGGAGGAAAAAAGATGAAACTTGACAGAATAATTGCCGTAAGAAACAACAAAACGGTTTATCGTGACGGCGATTTGTGTCTTAAAGTATTCGACAATACTTATTCGAAAGCGCAGGTTTTAAACGAAGCGCTCAATCACGCGCTCGTGGAGGAAACGGGGCTTAACGTTCCCAAAATCCGCGAGGTCTCCGTCATCGACGGCAAATGGACGATAACGACCGATTATATCAAAGGTAAAACTCTCGCTCAGATCATGAGCGAGAACCCCGACAAGAAAGACGAATATCTCAATATGTTCGTCGATCTTCAGATGGAAGTTCAGTCCAAAACCTGCCCTCTTCTCACCAAGTTGAAGGACAAGATGAACCGCAAGATCTTAAACACCGATCTCGACGCGACTACCCGTTACGAACTTCACACCCGCCTCGACGCGATGCCGAAGCACAACAAACTTTGCCACGGAGATTTCAACCCCTCCAACATCATCATCGCCGAAGACGGAACGCCTTATATTCTCGACTGGTCGCACGCGACTCAGGGCAACGCCTCGGCGGACGTGGCGAGAACTTATCTTCTGTTCTGGCTCAACGGCGATATAGACGGGGCGAAGAAATATCTCGACCTCTTCTGCGCGAAGAGCCACACCGAAAAGCAATACATTCAGAAATGGATGCCCATCGTAGCGGCTTCGCAGATCGTTAAAGGCAACGAGAAAGAACGCGAATTCCTTCTCTCGTGGGTAAACGTCGTCGATTATGAATAAAAAGGAGAATAAATAATGAAAGTTACCGTATGTATCGGCTCTTCCTGCCATATCAAAGGATCGCGTAAAGTAGTCGAAGGTCTTCAGTATTATATCAACGAAGCGGGGCTCGGCGACAAAGTCGAACTCGGCGGAACGTTCTGCATGGGCAAATGCCAACTCGGCGTCTGCGTTACGGTAGACGATAATTTCTATTCCGTCACGCCCGAAACCGTAAAGGAATTTTTCGATAAAGAAATAAAAGCGAAATTGCAATGATAATCGTCGAAGTTTGCGTCGGCAGTTCTTGTCACCTGAAAGGCGCGCCGAGGATCGTTGAATTGTTACAGGAAAAAATAGCGAATAATCGTCTGGAAGACGAAATAGCGCTTGTCGGGGCGTTCTGCTCCGGCAAGTGCAACCGCGTCGGCGTGACGATAACCGTGGACGGCGAGGTTTACGTCGGCATAACGCCCGAAGGATTCGGCGAATTCTGGGAAAAATCGGTTATGCCCGCCGTCGCAAAGGCGAAAGCCGAGGAGAATTAACCGTGTCGGAATGTTTGACGCTCAAAAAATCCAACTGCAAAAACTGTTATAAATGCATACGCCACTGCCCCGTGAAATCGATAAGATTTTCGGGCAATCAGGCGCATATCATCGGTAACGAGTGCATTCTTTGCGGACAGTGCTTCGTCGTTTGTCCGCAGAACGCGAAACAGATCGTGGAAGAAACCGAAAAGGTTAAAGTAATGATTCAGTCGGGCGCGCAGGTTTACGCCAGCGTAGCCCCGTCCTTTATCGCAAACTATCACGGAACAGGCATAAACGGAATCAGATCCGCGCTTAAAAAACTCGGCTTTGCCGACGCGGAAGAAACCGCTGTCGGGGCGACCGTGGTCAAAAACGAATACGAGAAAATGCTTGCCGAAGAAACGCGGGATATAGTTATTTCGTCCTGTTGCCATTCGGTAAATCTTCTTATTCAGAAATATTTCCCGTCTCTTCTGCCCGATCTGGCGGACGTGATGTCGCCGATGCAGGCGCACTGCTCCGAGATAAAGAAGAAACATCCCGAAGCGAAAACCGTCTTTATCGGGCCCTGCGTGGCGAAAAAGGACGAGGCTCAGCATTACGAAGGCATCGTGGACGCCGTTTTAACGTTTGAAGAACTCACGAAATGGCTTAGCGACGAGCATGTCGAGATTCCGTCCGATATGGACGACACGGATAACAGTCGCGCCCGTTTCTTCCCCACCGCGGGAGGAATTCTGAAGACGATGAAAAACAGAACTCCCGATTACACTTATTTCGCGGTGGACGGCATCGAAAACTGCATAGCCGCGCTCAAAGAAATCGAGCGGGGCAACGTTCATAAGTGCTTCATCGAAATGTCCGCCTGCGCGGGCAGTTGCATCGGCGGGCCGGTCATGGAAAAATATCACCGCTCGCCCGTAATCGATTATCAGTCGGTCGCGAAGTACGCCGGAACGAAGGACTTCGAAACCCCTCAGCCCGATTCGCTCGACTTAAAAAAGAGATTCGAGCCTATCGAACGCAGAAACGTTACTCCGTCCGAAAGCGAAATTCAGGAAGTTCTTAAAAAGATGGGCAAAAACAGACCGGAGGACGAACTCAACTGCGGCTCCTGCGGATACGATACCTGCCGCGAAAAAGCGATAGCGATCATTCACGGCAAGGCGGAAATTTCGATGTGTCTGCCCTATCTTAAGGATAAAGCCGAAAGTTTCTCCGATTGCATCGTCTCGAACACGCCGAACGCGCTCATAGTGGTCAACGACGCGCTCGAAGTTCAGCAGATCAACCCCGCGGCGCGGAAAATTCTCAACATAAGATACGCTTCGGACGTGCTCGGCGATCAGGTCGTCCGCATTCTCGATCCGAAGCCCTTCCTCGAAGTTCTCGAGAGCAAGAAGAGCGTCCGCAACCGCAAAACTTTCCTTGCGGAATACAACAGATTCGTCGAACAGACGATTATTTACGACACCACCTATCATATGCTTCTGTGCATAATGAGGGATATCACCGAACAGGAAAACGAGCGCGAAAAGCGCGAAAAACTGCGTAATCAGACGGTTGAAACCGCCGATAACGTGGTGGATAAGCAAATGCGCATCGTTCAGGAAATCGCCTCGCTGCTCGGCGAAACCGCGGCGGAAACGAAAATCGCTCTTACCAAACTGAAGGAGAGCATTTCCGATGAATAATCTTTGCGCCGACATAGGTTACAAAAGCATAAACCATTTCGGGGAACAACTCTGCGGCGATCATATCGACGTCGTGGAGCGCGACGACGATTCCACCGTGATCGTCCTTGCGGACGGACTCGGCAGCGGCGTTAAGGCAAGCATACTTTCCACGCTCACGAGCAAGATCATTTCCACGATGATGGCGGAAGGGCTTACCCTTTCGGACTGCGTGGAAACGATCGCAAAGACCTTGCCGATATGCTCGGTGAGGGGCGTCGCTTATTCCACGTTCACCATCATGCACCTCGTGGAAAACCGCGAAATGGAACTCATTCAGTACGACAACCCGCTTACCATTCTTATCCGCGACGGCGAGAATTATCTCTACCCGAAAACGGAGATGAACATAGACGGCAAAAAGATTTATCATTCGATGATAAAGTTGCAGGAAGGCGACGTGTTCGTTACGATGAGCGACGGTTGCCCGCACGCGGGCATCGGGCTTGCCTATAATTTCGGCTGGAAAAGGGAAGAAATCATAGAATTCATGAAAGTCGTCGTCGCCGGGGAATACGCGGCGAAAACGATGGCTACCATTCTTCTGGACGAGGTGGACGAACTTTACGCTCATCGCCCCGGCGACGACGCCACGGCGTGCGTCGTGAAAATCAGAAAACGCGAGCCTATGAACATTCTGTTCGGCCCGCCGAGAGACAGGGACGACGCGAACCGCATGATGGCTTTGTTCTTCTCCAAAGAAGGCAAGCATATCGTCTGCGGCGGAACGACCTCTTCGATCGCCGCAAAATATCTCGGGAAAAAGGTTGAAGTGAGCGTTAATTTCGCAAATTCGGATATTCCCCCGATAGCGAAAATCGAAGGCGTGGACCTTGTTACGGAAGGCGTTATCACGATGAACCGCGTGGTGGAATACGCCCACGACGTTCTCGGCGAAAACAAACTATATGAAAAATGGAGTTGCGGACACGACGGCGCGTCTTTAATATGCCGGATGCTCTTCGAAGAAGGCACGGACATCAATTTCTACGTCGGCAGAGCCGTTAACCCCGCGCACCAGAACCCCGACTTGCCGATAAACTTCAACATCAAAATGAATCTTGTGGAAGAATTATCCGCTTGTCTTAAAAAAATGGGTAAGCGAATCAAAGTCAGTTATTTTTAATCGGTATTATTATGAGAAAATTCGATACAAAAGTTCAACATTTAAAATATAAAGTTCTGCGCGAAGTGGCTCGGCAGGCGTGGAACGACACGTTGCAGGATAATCTGCTCGATATCCCCAAAATAATCGTCCCGGGGAAAATCCCGACGATGCGTTGCTGCGTTTATAAGGAACGCGCGATTTTAGCGGAACGCGTTAAACTCGCTATGGGCGGCGACAAGCAGAACCCGAACGTCATAGAAGTTATCGATATCGCCTGCGACGAATGTCCTATGGGCGGCTACGAAGTCACGAACGCCTGCCGCGGCTGCCTTGCGCACCGCTGCGAGGACGCATGCAGATTCGGCGCGATAACCTTCGACGAAAATCACGTGGCGCATATCGACAAAACCAAATGCAAGGAATGCGGCGCATGCTCCAAGGTATGCCCTTACAGCGCGATTCTCAACTACAAACGCCCGTGCGAAACGGCTTGCAAAGTCAAAGCCATAAAGATGGGCGACGAAAAACAAGCCTGCATCGACAACGACAAGTGCATATCCTGCGGCGCGTGCGTTTACGCCTGCCCGTTCGGCGCGATAACGGATAAATCGTTCATTCTCAACGTCATAGATATGCTCAAAGGCAGCCACGGCAATCAGAATTACAAAATTTACGCGATAGTCGCTCCGTCGATTTCCAGTCAGTTCACTTACGCGAAATTAGGTCAGGTCATCTCGGGGCTTCGCAAACTCGGTTTCCACACGGTCATCGAGGCGGCTCTCGGCGCGGATATGGTCGCGCAGGCGGAATCTAAAGAACTTGCCGAAAAGGGATTTTTAACGAGTTCCTGCTGCCCCGCTTTCGTGGATTATATCGACAAGAACTTCCCCGATTTAAAGCCGTTCGTTTCGCATAACCTCTCGCCTATGGCGACGATCGCGAAATATATCAAGGAAACGGAAAAGGACTGCAAAACCGTGTTTATCGGCCCTTGCACCGCCAAAAAAATGGAGTTCCGGAAGGAATCCGTGAGACCTTATATCGACGCGGTATTGACGTTCGAAGAACTTCAGGCTCTTTTCGACAGCAAGGATATAGACATAACCGCGCTCGGCGAAGACGTTCTCGACAACGCTTCTTACTTCGGCAGAATCTTCGCGCGCAGCGGCGGACTTGCCGACGCGGTTGCGGAAGGAATCAGGGAGCAGAATCTCGAATTCGTGCTTAAACCCTGCTCCTGCGACGGAATCGAACAATGCAAAATCGCGCTTTTGCAGAAACGCGCGGGCAAATTGCAGGCGAATTTCATCGAGGGTATGGCTTGCGTGGGCGGTTGCATAGGCGGCGCGGGTTGCTTGACTCACGGCGAAAAGAACAAAGCGGAAGTGGACAAATACGGCAGAGAGGCGTTCGAAAAAACTATTTCGGACGCGTTGAGCGTACTCATAAAGCCCTCCGATTCCGCGAAATAATATTTCGTCGCGACAAAAAGGATACCGGCAAAAAGCGGTTAACGGGTAAATTCCGAAATCGCGTTTTCAATCGAATGACCTTGCGGATCTCTCTTCCGCAAGGTTTTTTTATTGCGATTTATTGCTCTTTTTTCGATTTTTACGGCGTTCGCCGGTTATATACAGAATTAATCCCGTCGTCGCGACGATACATTCCGACGTCGGATAAGCGCGCCACACGCCCGTCATGCCGAACAGAGCGGACAACAGAAACGCCGCGGGTATCAGGACTATAAATCCGCGGGAAAGCGATATAATCTGCGCGTATAACGGCTTTTCCGTGGAGATAAAATAGGTAGCAAGCACGATATTGAACCCTATAAACGGACAGGCGATAAAATAAATTTTTAAACCCGTTTCGGCAAGCGATTGCAACGTTTGGTTTTTCTCGCCGTTGAATATCGAAGTCAGACCGGACGCGCCGAAAAATATCGCGGCGTAAATCACGCCCGACAAAACGAGCATGGCTATCAGGCTGTATTTCAGAACGGTTTTCACGTTTCCGGAATTTTCCGCTCCGTGATTGCTGCTCATAACCGGTTGCGCGCCCTGGGATAAGCCCGTGTATACCGCGATAATCACGAGAGATATAACCGATATGACGCCGAAAGCCGCAACGCCGATATTGCCCGCTATCCGCAAGATAATAAAATTAAACAAAAACATAACCACGCCCGACGTCGCTTCCGTGAGGAACGGCGAAAATCCGCTCGCCAGAATTTCTTTCACTCTCGCGCCGTCGGGCTTCGATTTCACGAAACGGAACTTGTTTTTTCGTTTTATAATGCAGGGGGATAAAACGCAAATGCTTATGATCGGGGCTAATCCCGTTGCGAAAATCGCCCCGAATATCCCCATATCGAGCGGGAAAATGAATACGTAATCGAGCAAGACGTTGGATAAACTGCCCGTGATCATCGCCGCCATCGAAAGCGACGGCTTGCCGTCGTTTCGGATAAAGCACTGCAAGAGATTGTTGAGCAGAAAAGCGGGGGTGAACAAAAGCATTACATGCGCGTAAGTATTCGTCATTTCGATCACCGTTTCGTCCGCGCCGAGAAATCTCACTATCTGCCTTGAAAAGAATATTCCCGCCGGAACGAAAAGACAGGTAAACGCGGCTACGACGTATAAAGCGTTCGTAAAAACGCGGTCGGCCGCGTCGTTTTCTCCTCTGCTCCGATATATGGAATATTTTGTTCCGCCGCCCATTCCTATCATAAGCCCTATGCCGTTGACGACGCAGAATATCGGAAACGCGAGGTTGAGCGCGGTAAGTCCGTTCGCGCCCAATTTCGCGGACACGAAAAACGTGTCGGCGAGCGTGTAACAGGACAATGCGATCTGCCCCAGAACGCTCAATGACACATATTTCGAAAAATCTTTGAAAATCGCTTTGTTTTTCATCGGTACGCTCCTTTTTGAGATGAATTTTTTCCGCCCCGTCAGAAACGGGGGATTTTCTTGTTAAAACCACATAAAAACGCGTCCGTACACAAATAGCCTTTGTGTACGGACGCGTCTCAAACCGTTGTCGATAAACCATCGTATTTTCAGATAAACGTCAACGAATAAATCGTGATTTTATAAAAACTGACTGTTGTAAAGCCTTGCGTAAGCGCCGCCTTTTTTAAGCAACGCCTCGTGGTTGCCCTGCTCGATAATGTTTCCGTTTTCCATAAACAATATGTTATCCGCGTCGCGGACGGTGGAAAGGCGGTGCGCGATAACGAAAGAAGTTCTGCCCCTCATAAGCGATTTCATCGCCTTGCCGATTTCCGCTTCCGTGCGCGTGTCCACGCTCGAAGTCGCTTCGTCGAGAATGAGAACGGGCGGATCGCGCAGAAACACTCTCGCAATGGTCAGAAGTTGGCGTTGACCTGCGGACATATTCGCCGCGTCGCTTCCGATAACGGTGTCGTAACCTTGCGGCAGGGTTCTGATAAAGTAATCCGCTCCCGCCGTTTTTGCCGCCCGTTCTATTTCCTCACGCGTGGCGTTTTCTTTCCCGTAGGCGATATTTTCGGCTATCGTTCCGCCGAAAAGCCAGGTATCCTGCAAAACCATGCCGAAATTGCTTCTCAGGTTCTTCCTCGTAAGGTCGGTGACGAGAACGCCGTCTATCTTTATTTTCCCGTCGTTCGCCTCGTAAAATCGCATGAGCAGATTGACGAGCGTCGTTTTGCCCGCGCCGGTAGGACCGACTATCGCGATTTTCTGCCCTTCTTCCGCCGTGAAACTTACGTTTCTCATAAGAATTTTATCGGGCGTGTAGCCGAAACTCACGTTTTTGAACGAAATCAGACCTCTCGCCCTGTGCAGAATGAACGGCAAAGCAACGTCGGGAACTTCTTCGCGTTCGTCGAGAAATCCGAACGTTCTTTCCGCCGACGCGAACGCCGATTGCAACGAGTTTATCATAAACGAGGCTTCCGTCAACGGATCGGAACAAAGCCCCGTGTACCGGAAATAAGCCTGCGCAACGCCGAACGACATATCTCCTTTCATCATCCGCAGGCAAGCGATAAGCAAAATACACGCTTGAGCGAATCGCAACAACAACGTTATCACGGGATCTACGCAATGAGTAAGAAAGTCCGTTTTTTTGCTCGCTTTCGCAACGTCTTCTATGGCGTCGTTCAATATTTTTTCGCTGTTTTTCTCATTGTTATAGGCTTTTACCGCGTCTCTCCCCGTATACTGCTCTTCGGCGACTCCCGTGAGAACGGCGATTTTCTCCTGTCTGTCCGCCGAAAACGCAAGGTTTTTGTTCGCGACGATTTTCGTCGCGACAAAACTCACGGCGGCAAACCCGAGGAAAATCATGGTCAGCGACGGACTGAAATAAAACATAAACGCGAGCGAACCGACGACCGTACCTATGGAAACGACGAATTTAAGCAACCCCGTCTGCAAAGTTTCGGAAATTTTGTCGAGGTCGTTCGTCACCTTGGACAATATTTCCCCGCGTTTGTTGTTATCGTAAAATTCGAGCGGCAATTTATGTAACTTTGCGCTTATTTGCTCGCGCAGCGTAAGTATCAATTTTTCGGCGACGCTCGCCATGAGCAACGACTGAAAATAATTCAGAATCGCAACCGAAAGATACAGAGCCGTCATTGCGGTCAGTCCTTTTCCGAGAGGATTCCATTGTATCGAAAACGGAATTCCGCCCGCCGCGTACCTTTTTACGGTATCGAAAAGCAAATCTATAATCCGCGCGCTGTAATAAGGCGTGAAAACGTTCAGAACGGTTGAAATCACAACGAAAATTATGACTATCGTCAACCTGAATTTCTGGTTTTTCAGTTCTTTGAACAATCTTTTTGCCGTTTCGAACGCGTTTTTCGGAACATCTTTTATCATTACCGATTGACGTTTGATCATATTTCGCTCGCCGCCTTTGTCTGAGATTCGTAAATTTCCCGATAAACCCTGCAATTTTCGAGCAATTCTTCGTGCGCGCCTATGCCGACGGGCTTGCCGTCGTCCAGAACGATAATGCGGTCGGCGGTTTTAATCGAACCGACTCTCTGCGCGATGATTATCATCGTCTTGTCGCCTTTTTCGCGGAGCAACGCCTTGCGAAGGGCTGCCTCGGTCTCGGCGTCGAGCGCGGAAAAGCAGTCGTCGAATACGTAAACCTGCGGATTTTTAACGATAGCGCGGGCGACGGACAAGCGTTGTTTTTGTCCGCCCGAAAAATTCGCGCCGCCCTGCGCCACGAAAGAATCGAGTTTATCGGGCAGATTGCGGACGAAATCGCTTGCCTGCGCAATGTCGAGAGCGCGCCATAACTCCTCGTCGGAAGCGTTTTTGTTTCCGTAACGAAGGTTTTCGGCAATTGTTCCCGAAAACAACCACTCGTTTTGCCGGACGCACGCCGCGTTATCCCGAAGTTGTTTCTGCGGCATTTCGCGTATGTCCGTTCCGTTCAGTTTAATCGCGCCCTCAGTAACGTCGTTGAACCGAAGCATAAGCGACGCTATAGTCGATTTCCCGCTCCCCGTGCCGCCGATAATCCCCGTAACCGTCCCTTTTTTGCAGGAAAAATTAAGATTTTTAAGCGTGTATTCGTCCGCGTCGGCATAACGGAAAGAGACGTTTTCAAAAGTAAAGACGTCTTTATTTTCGTCAAGCGGAACGTATTCGTCCGTTTTATCGGCGATTTCGGGCGAAAAATTTAAAACGGCGTTTATGCGGTTCGCGCATTCGAAAGCCCTCGGAAGCGTTAAAACGAGCATTTGCGCCATCATCAGATAGTACAAGGCAAGCATCGCGTATTCGATTACGGCGGTTACGTCGCCGAACTTAAACGCGCCGACGGTAATCCTCGCGCCGCATATCCAATATATTACCACCGCGAACATATTGACGGCAAAATACGACAGTCCGTCGAGCGAAGCGAACATTCTGTCGGCTTTTACCGCCGTCGTTTTATAGCCCTCGAACGCGGCGTTCAGTCGCTTCGTTTCGTATTCCTCTTTATTGAACGCGCGGATAACCCTCACGCCCGAGATGTTTTCGAGCAGTATCGTACTCATCTTGTCGAGAAGTTTCTGCAGTTTCTTAAAGAGCGGCGACGCGCCTTTGAATATAAGCAGAGCGCAGATAATCGGAAGAATCAGAAACCCCGATAAAATCAGACCGATTACCCGATCCGTCGAAAAAGCCAACGCTATCGCCGCGACGAAAATAACGGGGACAGGCAATATAAGTTGGAAGATATTGACAACCGCGAGTTGAACGTTCGCTACGTCCGAAACGGTACGCGTCGTCACGGACGCCGCGCCGAACGTCCGGAAATCGTAAACGGAGAGATCCAGCGTTTTTTTGTACAATTCTTCTCTTATATCCGTGCCGATATCCGCGGCAAGCCTTGCGCACGAATACCCGCCTGCAATTCCGCCCGCCCCCGCTAAAACAGAAACGGCCGCCATTTTGATTCCGGTTATCGCAAGCGCGTCGAAACTCGTATCCGCCGACGAACCTTTATCGAGCATTTCGCCGGCAAATGTCGGAACAAGCAACGCGCAGACCGTTTCAACGACCATAAGCAAAGTTATGATAACGCACAATTTCCAATGCGGTTTTAAAAAACGCAATATCGATCTCATAAAAACGACGCCTCCTGTTTTCGTGATAAATAAAAAAGACGCTCCCGCACGCAGATAGCCTTTGCGTACGGGAGCGTCTCAAACCGTTGCTTGCAAATTATCACATTTTAAAATAAAAGTCAACAACCGGATTATGAAAAATTTGTGAAATATTTTGTTTTGTGTTTTATCGGTTTTACGTCTTATTCTTGTCCGGCATCGGCAGCCGACTCGGTCGTCGATCGTCTGATTTCCGTCCGGCGGAATACCGACCGTCCCTCGTTGTTCGTTCCGCGGGTTCACACCGAATCCGCAAGCGCGGCGGACGGAATGAAATTCGAATCGAACTCCGCCTCGGGATCGAACGTATCCGCGTTTTCGTAAGCGGCGAGACGGCAAATCGAAACTTCGTAAGCGGTCATCGTCCTGCTCTCCGTTTCGGAAATTTTCTTCACGTATTCGCGGCTCTGGATTCTCCCCGAAACGGCGATCTTTTCGCCCACGCCGAGATTTTTCACGAATCTCGCGTTTCTTCCCCAAGCGATGCACGGAATGTAATCGGACTTGTTATACGCCCTGTTCACCGCGATAAGCACGTCTGCGATTTCCCTCGCGAAGGGCGTGGTTCTGTAAACGGGCGGTTTGCAGATATAGCCGGAAAGGACTATGTTGTTGGGATTTCTCGCGCCGTCGCCGCCGACGATTTCGCGGACGAAAACGGTGAGCATCAGTTTGCTCTTTCCGTCCACGAGTTTGTTATAACTTCTGAACTGGCCGATCGCGCAGATCTCCGAGCCGACCGAAAGGTTATGGCTTTCGATAAGCCGTTCCGAAATGGTTACGGGAATGATATCCGCCTGCCCCGAAAGCCTTTTCACGTTCACTTCCGTTTCATAAAACCCCTCGCCGTAAACTTCGTGCGAAAATTTTGCCTCGGCAACTATCACGCCGCTTAAAAATACTTTGTTGTTTTGTTTTTCTTCCACGTTCATCTTTGTTCTCCGAATCAGTTTTTTATTTGTGTTCCGTCTGGCGTAATTCTGAAATCATCGGTATAAATAAGTTCGCTTATAGGTCGATAAACGAGTCCTTTTTGTTGCGTTGCGGTGAAGATGAGCGGCAGCGATTCCGCCGTGTGAAGCCCGTTGTTGTGCATCAGAATAATCGAACCCGAACCCGCTTTTTTTATAACGCGCGCCGCGATCTGTTCCGCGGAAAGGTTTTTCCAGTCCAGCGAGTCGACGTTCCACTGAATGGTATAAAGCCCGAGTTTTTCCGCGGCGGTTATAACGTCGTCGTCATAATCGCCGAACGGCGGGCGGAACAGTTTCACTTTCTGCCCCGTCACGCTTTCTATCGCCGCGACGGAACTTTTCAGTTCCTCTTCGATTTCCGCCGCCGAAAGTTCCGACATCTTCGGGTGAGTTTTGGAATGAGTGCCTACTTCGTGACCTCTTTCGACTATTTTCTTAAGATAATCGGGATATTTTTCCGCCCAGAACTGCACCGCGAAAAAGGTGGCTTTGACGTTATAAAAATCGAGCGCGTCGAGAATTTTGTCGGTATAATCCGTTCCCCACGCGCAATCGAAGGAAATCGACAACGCGCCGTCGTCGCGGCCTACGCCGTACACGGGCAACTTCCGCCTGGTCGTGTTCGCCGTGTAAACGGCGTAACTTCCGCTCGAAAAAAGGATTACCGACGAAAAAATTATCGTCAGAATCCCCGCAAAAACGGTCGTCGCATACTTCTTTCTCTCTTTCATTCAACGCTCCTCGATTATATCATCCGCCCGCGGAAAAAATCCGACAAATATTGTCGAAATACCGCTTATTTTATCGGACTTTCCGACGATATCCCGCTCGGGAATAATACGATAATATAATATGCGGAACGCGCCGGAATTAAAACCGGAATTAAAACCCGACGGGCGACGAAAAATTTTTTTTATAATTTTGTGTAAACGCCGTTAAAACAGTTGACATTAAGAGCCGTTCCGTATATAATGCCACCATTGCGTTTACTTTTGCTAAACTTTAAGTTTATATTTGCTAACCTTTTTAAACTTTTTGTTTAGTATGGTAGCCGTAAACGAAACGCCGGCGCGGACGAAACGGAACGGCGTGAACGGAACGGCGCGGACGAAACGGCGCGGACGGAACGACGGCACGAACGAAACGACGGCGCGGGCGATCGCTTCCGCATCCGCGGCTGCGGACGGGTTAAAATACGGAAACGGACGGGTTAAATTATGAAAACGGACGGGTTAAATTATGGAAATCGGTAACAAAATCAAGCAACTGCGATTGCAATGCGATCTCACGCAGGAAGAACTCGCGAACAGATGCGAACTCACCAAGGGCTATATAAGTCAACTCGAAAACGAACTCACAAGCCCGTCGATCGCCACGCTTATGGATATTTTATCCGCGCTCGGCACAAACCTCAAAGATTTTTTCAGCGAAGAACCCGAGGAAAAAATCGTTTTCAGGGAGCAGGAATTCATCGAAAAGGAAACGACGCAATACACTCTCAACTGGCTCGTTCCCAATTCGCAGAAAAACGAAATGGAGCCGGTGCTTGTCGATCTGATGCCGAAAAAAAGCACCGAACCGGACGTTCCGCACGAGGGCGAGGAATTCGGTTACGTCCTTTCGGGCGCGGTCGTGATTCATCTCGGCAACAAAAAATACAAAGCGAATAAAGGCGAAAGTTTTTATTATCAGGCAAACAAAGAACATTATATAGAAAACAACACCGACAGAGTGGCGAGATTCATATGGGTAGCCACTCCGCCCACTTTTTAAAACCCGCTTTCGGTCGGCAGGAACTGCGTAACGACCGAACGTCGGAACCGGAGACAGAACTTATGGAAAAAGAAGAAAAAATCATCGAACTTATCGGCGTCGAGAAAACATTCGACGGCGAGCAGGCTGTGGAGAATATGAATCTCTACGTAAGAAAAGGCGAATTCATTACGATTTTAGGGCCTTCGGGTTGCGGAAAGTCGACCACGCTCCGCATGATCGCGGGCTTCGAAATGCCCGATAAAGGCAAAATTCTGCTCAACGGAAAGGATATAACGAACGTTCCGCCTTACGAAAGACCGATAAACACCGTTTTTCAGCGTTACGCGCTCTTCCCGCACCTCAACGTTTACGACAACATCGCGTTCGGACTGAAACTCAAAAAATTCAGAAACACCTATAAAACGAACGACGGAAAAATCATTACGAAAACGGAAAAACTCCCGAAAGACGTCATCGACGCCAAAGTTTCGAGAGTTCTCAAACTCGTCGACCTCGAAGAATTCGAAAAGAGAGACGTAACCACTCTTTCGGGCGGTCAGCAACAGAGGATAGCCATCGCGAGAGCGATCGTCAACGAACCCGAAATTCTTCTTCTGGACGAGCCTCTCGGCGCGCTCGACCTCAAAATGAGAAAGGACATGCAACTCGAACTTAAAGAGATGCACAAAAAACTCGGCATAACCTTCATTTACGTCACGCACGATCAGGAAGAAGCCCTGACGATGAGCGACACGATCGTCGTCATGAAGGACGGAACCATTCAGCAGATAGGCACGCCGAAGGATATCTATAACGAACCCAAAAACGCGTTCGTGGCGGACTTCATCGGCGAAAGCAATATCTTCTCCGGCACGATGGTCGGCAAAACCAAAGTCCGCTTCATCAACAAGGTTTTCGATTGCGTGGACGACTTCCCGCTTAACGAAAAAGTGGACGTGGTGGTCCGCCCCGAGGACGTTTTCCTCGTGGACGAGGGGAAAGGTCAGGTAGACGGCGCGATTACTTCCTCCATTTTCAAGGGCGTGCATTACGAAATGACTTTCGTCGTGGGTAAAACCGAAATCGTCATTCAGGACACCATGGAAAGAAAGGCGGGCGAAAGATGCTCCGTCATCATAAAGCCCGACGATATCCACATTATGGCGAAAGAATTCGACTGCAACCGTTACGACGGATACATCACCAAAAAGAACACCGTCTGCTTCGCCGACGGCGAATTCGCCTGCGACGTCACTCAACTTTACGAGGGTTCTCACCTCGACGAAGAGGGTTATCTCATCACCGCGGACGGCGAAAAAATCGACCTTACGGACGTCGACGTTTCCGTGGAAGTGGGGCTTAAGGATATCGAGATCATCGACAACGACGAGGACGGCGACGCCTGCGGAACGATAATTCAGATAGTTTATAAGGGCGATCACTATCAGGTTATCATCAGAACGGACGAAGAGGAAGAAGATTTCGTGGTCGACACGGAATACACGTGGAACGAAAACGACAGAGTTTCGGTTAAAATCCCCGCGGATAAGATTAAACTTAAGTTAAAGGCGGTGACCAAATAAAATGAAAGCGCTTAAATTTTCGAGGAAGAATCTCGGAATACCTTACGCGGCGTTCATCGCCATATTCGTGGTGTTGCCCCTTCTTCTCATCGTTTTATACGCGTTCACCGTAGAACGCGGCGAACCGACGACGAACGACATAACGAAATTCTCGTTCTCGTTCGAAAACTTCGTCTATTTCTTCGGCAGTTCGGCTAACATCCGCGCGATTTACGTCAGTTTCGGGCTTGCGATAATAACCACGGCTTTATGCCTGCTCATCGCCTATCCAGTGGCATACATTCTCGCCCGCTCTAAAATGAAATGGAAGAACGTAGTCCTTATGCTCTTCATTCTGCCGATGTGGATAAACTTCGTTTTAAGAACGGCGGCGATGAAAGAACTGCTCTTTAAAATAGGAATGTATAAATCGAGCAAACTCAGCATGGTAAACACCGTAATCGGCATGGTTTACGATTATCTTCCGTTCACCATTCTGCCCCTTTACACCGTGCTTATAAAACTCGACAAAAGCATTCTCGAAGCGTCCGCCGACCTCGGCGCGACGAGCGCGGAAACGTTTTTCAAAGTCGTTATCCCCCTTTCCGCCCCCGGAATCGTTTCGGCGATAACTATGGTACTTCTCCCCACGACGACGAGTTACGTTATTTCCGACACGCTCGGCAACGGAAACGTCACGATCATCGGCAAACTCATCGAAGACCAGTTCTCGACTATGTTCGACTGGCACGCCGGCTCGGCGATAGCGATGATTCTGCTCGTGCTTATCTTTTTGACGATGTTCATAACGCGTAAATTTTCCGACGAAGAAGTCAACACGAGAGGAGGCGGATTATGGTAAAAAAGATTATAAAAATCGCATATATCGTCCTCGCGCTCGCGTTTATTTACGCGCCGATTATTCTGCTCACCGTTTATTCGTTCAACCTTTCGCCCTCGATCGGCATCTGGTCGGAAGAATGGGGCTTCGGGCTTTACAGGAAACTTTTCACGGATAAATCGATCATGCAGACGGTTTTGAACACCGTGGTGCTTGCTCTTCTCGCTTCCGTCTGCTCGACGATTCTCGGCACGGTCGGCGCGATAGGCACGTTTTATTCCAAAAGAAGAGTCAAAGGCGCGCTCAACGCCCTCACGCAGATTCCCGTAATCAACGCGGAAATCGTCACGGCGATTTCGATCGCGCTCGTCTGCACGATGTTCTCGTTCGGCAGAACTTACGCGTCCCTTCTCATCGGGCATATCGTTCTGTGCTTCCCGTTCGTTTACCTTTCCGTCCTGCCCAAACTCAAACAACTCGACGGAAACCTTTACGAAGCCGCTCTCGACCTCGGCGCAAGCCCGACGAAGGCTTTGTTCAAAGTGATCATCCCCGAAATTCTCCCCGGGATATTCAGCGGCTTCATGCTCGCCGTAACCCTTTCGCTCGACGATTACATCGTCACGACGTTCACCCGCCCGCCCACGTTCGACACCATTTCCACTTACGTTTTCGACGCATACGCGAAAGGCGGAAAAGGTTCGTCCGTTCCCGCGCTCAGGGCGTTATCCACTCTCATATTCGTGCTTATGGTTCTTATCCTCGTGATACAGAACGTGGCGGCTTCAAGGAGGGCAAAAAGAAATGAAAACAAGCGTTAAACGGCTTATAGCCCTGCTTTTTGCAATCGTTCTCTGTTTTTCGTCGTTCGCCTCCTGCGGCGGAGGCGGCGAGGATTCGGGCGTTCTGGAACTCAACGTTTATAACGCCGAAGAATATATTTCGGAATATAACGCCGATTGGGAAACGTTTGACATTATAGAAAAATTCGAGGCCGCCGCCACCGAAAAATTCGGGAAAAAGGTGAAGGTGAATTACTCCACTTTCGGCACGATCGAAAATA
The DNA here is from genome assembly GCA_963650905.1 of Subdoligranulum sp. APC924/74. GTDB lineage: Bacteria > Bacillota > Clostridia > Christensenellales > Borkfalkiaceae > UBA10281. Next base: position 20,217 of record CAVJNC010000001.1, on the reverse strand, counting down.
TGTATAACGAACTGCAACTCACCAAGAAGAAAGGCAGGAACGGCGAATATACTTACGCCTACGACCTCGTCTGCCCGTCCGATTATATGATTCAAAGGATGATAAACGAGAACATGCTCGAAACTTACGACGTGACGGAAAACGCGGACGGCGGAATCGTTTACGACGCGGTGAGTAATTACAACGACTACGCTTCCGGCTTCATAAAAGACCTGTTCGATTCCAAAGAGGAAGAGAATTACGTCACCGGCAGCGTGAAAAAATGGGCGGAATACGCGGTTTGTTATATGTGGGGCACGATGGGCTTCATCTATAACCCCGTGAAACTCGCCGAAACGAACGCCGATATCGATATGAACGGACTTTTAGACGAGGACGGCGAAATCGCGCTCACCGGAAGCGAACTCGAAGAATACGTGAAGGCTAACACCTGGGCTTTGCCGTGGCAGGCGTACTATAAAAATCTCGGCACGATAAAAGACAGCATCAGGGACACTTACGCTCTCGCCGTGGGCAAGGTTTACGGCGAAGAACTGCTCGAATTAAGGCGGCTCTGGGAGAGCGGCGAACTTACTCACGACGAATATCAGAAGATTATCATCAAGGTTTTCAACAACGTGAACACTCCCCTTTCGGAAGAATTCGCCACGCTCGGGCTTTCGCAGGACAAGTTGGCGACGCTCGCGAAGATTTTCCCCGACAACGGCGAAAAAACCGTGGATATCGTGAGCGAAAGCCTTAAAGAACTCAAACACAACGTTTACGGCTTCGAAGTGGACAGCGGTAAAAAGGATATGGCGGCGGGCAAAATCGCGATCAACTTCGCCTGGTCGGGCGACGCGTCATACACGCTCGACACCGCCGACGAATATTCCGACGGCGCGAAGTTGTATTACGCCGTCCCGAAAGAAGGGAGCAATATCTGGTTCGACGCGTGGGTTATGCCCAAGGGCGCGAACAAAGAACTCGCTCAGTATTTCGTGAACTTCATCTCAAGTCCCGAATGCGCGATTTCGAATATGGATTATATCGGTTACGTCAGTCCGATTTCGGGCGACGAAGTGTTCGAAAGATTGCTCGACACCTACGAACTCACCACCGATCCCGCCGAGGCGGAAAAGAACGGCCTGACTTATGAAATAGACTATTCCTATTATTTCACCGATATTTCCGACGAATACAAAACCGAGGACGGAAAAGTCATAGTTTACAGTTCGCCTGAAAACATCGGCAGACAACTGACCACTCAATATCCCGAAAAATCGACGGTGGACAGATGCGCCCTGATGACGACGCTTTCCAAATCCGAACTCAAAGACCTGAACAAAATGTGGAGCGACGTTAAAGTGGGCGATATTTCCGCGGCGTTTCTCATCACCGTTCCGGTCATAATAGGCGTCGTATTGTTGTCCTTCGCCGTTTATTCGATACTGAAAAAGCGCGGAATAAAAATCAGACATAAACCTAAAGTATACGGTCAACTCGTAAAAAGCGAAAGAATACGATAATCGTCGGCGATTTCTTCCGATATGAAAACAAGGCGACCGCGCGAACCGGCTCTTCTGTTATGGATTTAAATTTAATATGAAAACAAGGCGGCTGCGTTTTGCGCAGCCGCCTTGTTTTCGGCAAGATATATTGCGGAATTATTCCAGAATCAACTTTTCGAGTTCTTTCGCCGCCATTCCGAGCGGTTGTTCGCGCCGCTTCAGAAGGCGTATTTCACGCTCCGGAAGCGGTTTTTCCGTTTCTATAACCGACACTCTGTCGACTCCTTCCAGAAATTCTTCGGGAACGAATCCTATTCCGAGATCGGCTTTGACCATAGGCAGAATCTGGTCGGCGGTGGCGGCTTCCGTTTCCGGACGGAAACTCAGACCTTCTTTCGCGAAAAAGTCCGAATAAAATTCATACGTTTTCGTCTGCGTTCCGAGCGAAATCACGGGATTCGCGAGCAGTTCCGCAAAACTTACCCTGCGCCCCGAAAGTTCCGCAAAAGAGTGACCGCGCACGGCGACTTCCCTGAATTTCCGCACGGTGATCTCTTCGATCGCGGAGGACGGCAAAGTGGGCGTCGTAACCACGGCGATATCCGCGATGCCGTTTTTTATTGCGTCGACCGCCTGCGGAGTAGAATGATTGCTTATTTTCAGTTTTATGCCCGGATACAACGCGCGGTATCGTTTAAGCGCGGGGAGAAGAACGCAATGCAGAGCCACTTCGCTCGCCGCCACGTAAACCACGCCCGTTTTTAAATTTCTGCTTTCCGTTATCTCGGCTTCGGCTGCCTCGATGTTTTCGAACGCGACGCGCACGCGCTCGTAAAGGCGACCGCCCTCCGGCGTGAGTTTAACGCCGCGGTTGCTGCGGATAAAAAGCGGACAACCGAGTTCGTTTTCCAACGTTTTCACGGTACGCGTCAGATTGGGTTGATTGTTGAAAAGAATTCTCGCCGCCTGCGTAATGCTTCCGTATTTGGCGACGTAATAAAAAACTCTGTAATATTCGTAATTTACGTACATAACCGCGTCCCTTTTGCAATATGTTTCCGATATAACAACCATATGAATTAAGTATTTTACATATACAGACAATCGGATTATACTATCTGAGTTAAAAAAAAGTCAACGACAAACGCGTTGTTTTCGATAACTTTTTAAAAATTCCGGAGATAATAAACAAATGAACAAAGATTTAACGGAAGGAAAACCGGAAAGCGTTCTCTGCAAGTTCTGTCTTCCTCTTTTCGGCAGCATAATATTTCAGCAACTTTACAACATAGCCGACAGTTTCGTCGCGGGGAAGTTCATCAGCGACAACGCTCTTGCGGCAGTCGGTAACAGTTACGAAATTACGTTGATTTTCATCGCGTTCGCTTTCGGTTGCAATATCGGCTGTTCGGTTCTGGCGGCGCAACTTTTCGGCGCGAAACGTTATAACGACCTTAAAAGCGCAGTGTATACGGCGTTGATCGCGAGCGGCGCGATATGCGTTCTGCTCATGACGATCGGCCTTGTCTTTTCCGACGGACTGCTCCGCCTTATCAAAACGCCCGAAGAGGTTTTCGCCGATTCCGAATTGTATCTCGACATATATATCTGGGGCTTGCCTTTCGTCTTTTTCTATAACGTGGCGACGGGTATTTTCTCCGCTCTCGGGGATTCGAAAACCCCGTTTATCTTCCTCGCCTGCTCTTCTCTTGCGAATATCGGCGTTGATATCCTTTTCGTCACGGCGTTTAAAATGGGAGTCGCGGGCGTGGCGTGGGCAACGTTTTTGTGTCAGGGCATAAGTTGCGTACTCGCCCTCGTCGTGGTTTTTTTCAGATTCCGCAAAATCAGAACCGAAGGCAAAATCAAAGTGTTTTCGTGGCAACTTTTCGGCAGTTTTTCAAGCGTAGCGGTGCCGAGCATTCTTCAACAAAGTTTTATTTCCGTGGGAAATATCGTGATACAGAGCATAATCAACTCGTTCGGCGCGGCGGTTATGGCGGGATATTCCGCGGCGGTAAAACTCAACAACATGATGATCACGTCGCTTACCACGCTCGGGAACGGCATATCGAACTTCACGGCGCAGAACATGGGCGCGGCGAAATTCGACCGCGTGAAAGCGGGCTTCCCCGCCGGACTGAAACTCGTCTGGGTTCTTTGCGTGCCGCTTGTTCTGCTTTATGAATTCGCGGGGAAATGGCTCGTGTTCATATTTCTCGACAGTCCTGCGGGCGAAGCGATGGAAACGGGCGTGATGTTTTTGCGTATCGTGTCGCCTTTCTATTTCATCGTGGCGGCGAAAATCGTTTCGGACGGCATTCTGCGCGGCGCGGGACTGATGAAAAAGTTTATGGTAACGACGTTTACGGACCTTATCCTGCGCGTCGCGCTTGCAGAAATTCTTTCGCGTACCGCTCTCGGCACGACGGGAATCTGGATATCGTGGCCCATCGGCTGGACGATCGCCGCGATACTTTCCATTGTTTTGTATTTAACCTCGAAATGGCCGGACGGCAAGCAAAAAACCGACGATCCGATCTATGCGGAATGATCCGGACGGCAAACAAAAAGCCGACGATCCGGTCTATGCGGAATGATTTTTCCGCGCGCGTAATCGTCGGCATATTTCTGTTTTCAATCAAGCCTTGAAGCAATCTTTTTTGCCGATAAAGGCGAACGACGCCAAAAAAACGAGCGCGGCGGAAAACATTATCGTATAACTGCCGAACGCTTTCTGCAACAGATAGCCCGCGGTCGCCCCGACGGCGAATACGACTATCGCCGCGAAGTACAACCCGCAACTTCTCCAAGCCTCTTTGTCTTTTTTCGCGATCGCCGTTACGAACGTGTCCGACACGCGCGCGAGATTGCCTATGCACATCGTGCTTGCGAAAGCGTTGCCGTAAATTTTGTTGAAGGTATGCACCTGCATCGCGCAGGCGAACGACACGATCGCGTTCGCGTATAAATCCATGCTCCGCGGCATAAATCCGACCGATAACAGCGCGACCGCTTCGACGAGCAGAACCGCCTGTTTCCAGAATATTTTCTTTTCGCCGATGACGAAAAACAACGTTTTTGCAAGAATCACGCCGAGCGTAAAGAACGTCAGCGGCACGAGATATTTCACGATTCCCTCCGCGTTGCCGCTCACGATATTCATGCAAAGAAGCACTATGTTCCCCGTCTGCGCGTTGGCAAAAACGCCGCCGCGGCAGAAAAAAGAATACGCGTCGTGCAATCCCGCCGAAGTTATTATCGGCAAAAGCACAAACATCGATTGAGATATTTCGTCGTTCGTTTTTTTCATAGGCATCGCATCTCCCCGGCTCGCGGAGCCGTATTCACAGTATAACTTTTCCGTAGTCGTCTGTCAAACGTATGAACGAGAAAACGCAAAAGCCGCCCCGAAAAGGGGCGGCTTTCGAATGTAATCGCGTTGCAGACGTTACGCTATAAGGCGTTTAATGTAGTTTTTCTCTCTCAGAGAAACCTTGCCGTCTATCGTGACGACGCAAAGGCAGAGAATGATTACGTCCTCATAAAGACTTTCGTCCGCCGCCTCGAGAATACGGATAAGATCGGTCGTGTACTTCGCGATATCCTTTCTTCCGTCCTTATCGGCCTCGAACTCCTTTTTGATGCTCTCGTAATCGAAATCGCTGCCGAAAACCTTTACGAGCGCGGGATAGATGAGAAGATATTCCTTCTCGTGCAGTCTTCCGTCCGCAACGACCGAGCCGATTATGAACGACGCGAGCGTTCCGACGGGATCGAGTCCGTCGATATCGAGAGCGGAAAGTTTTGCGAGAATGCTTACGGATTTTTCGGTAAGCATCAGTCCGCGTTCGATGGCGTTGAGGTTTTCGTAATCTTTCATTACTTTGTTGAATTCAAACATTTTTACTCTCCTTTTTTTTTAAAAGCGTTTTCGCTTTATATATTTTTCGTAATCTTTATGTGTTTTTCGTAATTTTAAAGCGGCAGATCTTTCTTCGTGAATTTCATAGAACCCGCTATAAGCCCGATTATTCCGAGTACCGCGAGAATCGCGAATTTCCAGATAAACACGGTCGTTCCGTCCATTATGGAGACCACGTCGAACATTGTGATTATCGTCGTATAGTTGAAATAATTAAGCGAATCGAGACGAATGACCGAGGGAATCACGGGGCTGCCGAACAATCCGAGCATGGCCGCGACGAGCGCGAATATACTGAGTCCGCCGCCGATCGCCATCGAGCGTTTGCTTCTGTCGAAATAGCACGACGTGAAGAAGTTAAGTCCCGAAAGAGCGAACAACACGAGGAACGCGCCGAGATTGAGAAGCAACAGATTTCCGTAAGTCAGACCGACGTCCGTTCCCACTATCGAGAGGCACACGCAACCGGTTACCGTGGTGAGCGCGAACATTGCGAGGAGCGAACCGATAAGGTAAACCGCCTGAGTGAACGCGACCGTTTTTCTCTTGACGGAAGTGGATAAAACGTAAGCCATAGAGCCGCTGTCCACCTGCCCCGAGATAAGGTTGTTGGAAGCCATGATCATATAGATTATGGGGAGCAACAGACCGGCGAGTTTATAGAATATCGAGCCGACTATGAGCGTGTACAAATCCGCCTGACCGACTTCTTCGAGAGCGTCGCTCACTTCCGCGGGAAGCGAATCGAGCAGACTCCCCGATATGTCTTTTACGAGATCTTCGTTGGTCTTTTTAACCGCCGCCTCGTATTCTTCTTCGGAAGAGAATCCGCCGGACGCGTACTTGGTTTTAAGTTCGGCGAGTTCGTATTCGAGACGATTACTGTAAGTGATTACCGTGTTGCGGGCAAGTTTTTTCACGTTATTATAATTATACCCGAATCCGTTATATTTTTCAAGCGTTACGCCGTAAGAAGATAAAGTTTTTATCATTTCGTTCACAGCTTTATCCGAGACCATATTCAAAGCGATGAAATTCGCGCTCGCTTTTTCCGCGCGGGTGGAAACGTAATCCCTTCTCTCGATAGACGTTATATATTCTTCGCCTTTGTCCTGCATCGCGTAAGCCACGAGCGAAGCAACGTCGTAATCGGCGAGAATATCGTCCGTTTTTTCGAGATAGGAGTCGTAAAGTTCTTTGCTGCCCTCTTCTATGAGTGAGGGATCGAGCGCGAACATCGAAACGCCGACTATTTCCTGAGTTTTATTCTCGTCGTCGCCGTATCCGAGGTCGACCGCTTTCTGCTGCGCGGCGAATTTTACTTTCATCGCGGCGACGACGTAATATTTGCTCGCCGCCGAGGTTTTCGCTTCGCTTTCGGATTTTCCGTTCGCCATAAGGGCTGTTACCGTCTGAATATATTCCGCTTTGTCGAACGCCGCGATATATTCCTTATCGAAAGTCGTGAGCGCGCTGTCGGAAAGCGAATAGTAATTTATCGCGCGTTCTTCTATCGCCGCGTCGATTTCTTTCTGAATTATGGTGTCTTCGATGGCGTTTTTCGTGTCGCCGATGTCGCCGTTACCGCTGATGAGCATTACGCACGCGAGCATGAAGCACACCGCGAATGTTATTATCGACCACATGACGCCGTTTGCTTTACAAGATTGTTTAAATAACGCTTTACTGAACATTTTCTGTATTCTCCCGTTTTGCTTTTAATACTTCTTTGAAGTGTTTTTCCAGAGTGTACGGAATTTCCGAAATGAACTTAACGCTGTATTTGTTAAGCGTTTTCAGAAGTTTCGCCGTATCGTCCGCGCCTATCTTTATAGTCGCCTGATTGTAAATATCCTGCATTCTTATCACGACGTAATCCTCTTTGAGGAAATCAAGATAGTCTTTTTCGTTGTTGAATTCTATCTTGAACGTCTTTTCGGCGGGTTCGGTTATCGTTTTCATGTCGCACACGTCGACGATATGCCCGTCGTTTATAAGCGCGACTTTGTCGCAGATTCCTTCCAACTCCTCGAAGTTATGACTGCTCATAAAAATGGTTTTGCCTTTTTTATGCTCTTCTTTTATGATATCGAGGAAGGTCACTCTCATAAGAGGATCGAGCCCCGTGGTGGGTTCGTCGAGAATTATAATCGGCGCGTCGTTCATGAGCGCGGCGACGAGCGCGGTTTTCTGCTTCATGCCTTTGCTCATTCGCTTTAAGTTCGCGCGCGGATCGAGTTGAAGTCTCTCTATGAGTTCGTTCGCGTAATTCATATCCTTCATATTCAGGAATTCCCTTTGAGAATTGAGGAAATCCACGCCCGTTTTAAGGTCGGGAAAGGCTATTTCGCCGGGGACGTAACCCACGTTTTTTATAACCTCGCTCGCGTGTTCCCACGAATTCAGTCCGTTCACTTTCGCCTCGCCGCCGGTGGGCTTTATAAACCCGAGAATGCTTCTTATCGTCGTGGTTTTTCCGCTCCCGTTCGTGCCGACGAAACCGACCATTTCACCTTCCTTTATATTAAGGTCTACGTTGAACACGCCTTTGCCGTAACCGTAATCCTTGGTCAGGTTTTTAACTTCGATAACGTTTTTTCCGCTCATTTTATCGCGCCTCCGAAGTCTTTGTCTTCCTTATAGAATTTCATGAAGTAATCCTCCAGACTTTCCTTTCTGTTGCTGAATTTCGTCACGTCGACCGCGGAAAGAAGATTTATCGTTCCGGACAAATCCTTGTCCTCTATCGAAATGAAAATTTCTTTCTCTTTGTCGGTTATCATCGTCAGCGATTTTATGCCGACCGAACTTTTAAGAAACTTTTTCTTGTCCTCTTCCGTTTTAAAGTCCACCGTGTAGTACTTTTTGGACGCGTGCTTCAAATCGTTCGCGACGAATTCGGAAACTATTTTTCCGTCCTTGATTATTGCGATTCTGTCGCACGTGTTATCGATTTCCGAGAATATGTGGCTCGATAAAAGTATCGTTTTGCCGCGTTCCTTTTCCTTGTGGATGAACTCTATGAACCGCTCCTGCATGACGGGATCGAGTCCGCTCGTGGGTTCGTCGAGAATAAGAACTTCCGGATCGGACATAAACGCCGAAACGACCGCGAGTTTTCTCTTCACCCCGAGACTCATCCGTTTTACGTCGCCGAGAAGAGACGCTTCGTCGAGTTCGAAAAGGTCGAGAAGCATTCCGAGTCGTTCGTCATTGTGAATGCCCGTTAAATCCTGCATCATTTTCAGAAATTCCTTGCCGGTAAGCCCTGCGGGAAGAGCGACTTCCCCGGGGATATAACCGACGTTTTTTAAAATTTCGTAATACTTCCCGAAAGTCGGCTTGCCGAAAATTTCGACTTTGCCGTCGTCCGGCTGAGAAAATCCCATAAGATGACGGATCGTGGTGGACTTACCCGCGCCGTTAGGCCCTAAAAAGCCGAACACTTCGCCTTTTTCGACGTGAATGCTTACGTCGAAAACGCCGCGCCCGAAGCCGTAATCTTTTGTGAGATGTTCAACGTTAATTACGCTCATTGCTACCTCCGTATTTTGTCGACCGCATTATGCAAACCTTATTTTGTCGACCGTAAATAAAATTTATTCAACACTGTTGACATTCTTTACGCAAAGGAGTATAATGCAAAAGAAAGGAAATGAAAAGCACAATTTTAACGACAGTGTTGAAATATTAACAGTGTTGAATACGGTGTGTAAAAAAGGATAAAATGAAGGCAAAAAACCTGAACAGATCGTCGATAAAGACGCGCGCGCTGATAAAATCGACGTTCGCGGAGATGCTCTCCGAAAAAAAAGAAATCAACAAAATAACCGTTACGGAACTGGTTAATCGCGCGGACATCAACCGCGGAACGTTCTATTCGCATTACGACGACGTTTACGCCGTCGCCGAGGACTACGAAAACGAACTCATCGACAAGTTCTTCGACGACACGCGCCTTATCGGCACGCAGAATATCGAAAGTTTTACCGATTCGTTCTTCGATTATATAAAGAAAAACGACGAAAACTATAAACTTTTGTGCAATTCCAACGATTTTCTGTTCGCGGCGAAAAAACTCGTGACGATCGCGAGCAATAAATTTCTGGAAATCTGTTGCAACGACAAAAACGTCGTGAACCGCGAAAACATAGAACTCGAAATAAACGTTTTCATCGACGGGCTTTTATGCGAATACGTCAAATATTGCAGAGGCTTTTCGGCAAACACGCCGGAAAGGCTTTACGAATACACGAAATTCTGGATAAGAAATTTCAAGGCGAGGGTTTACGGTATATAATCGTTATATAATATAGTCGTTATATGGTCGTTTTTTACGGCGCGAATCGTCGCCGCAACCGGCGGAATAAATTTTACGTGATTTTTATAATTATTCCGCCAGACATATGATATAATTTTTTTAAAGAGGTAAAGTTATGATTTATTTCATTTATTACGCGTCGTACATCGTGGTGATCCCCGGCATTCTGTTCGCCCTGATCTGCCAGATTCTCGTGTCGACAAGATTCAAAAAATATTCGCGCGTTCAGTCGTCCTCGCAATGGACGGCGAACGAAATGAGCGACATGCTTCTGGAAAGACAAGGCATAAGGTCGGTAGAAATCAGGAGAATAAGCGGTTCGCTCACCGATAACTACAACCCGTCCACGGACGTTTTAAGCCTTTCGGACAGCGTTTATTCCGGAACGGACATAGCGTCGCTCGGAGTCGCCGCGCACGAATGCGGGCATGCGGTTCAGAAACACACCGGTTCTTTTCTGCTCACGCTCCGCTCCGTTCTCGTCCCCGTGACGAATATCGGCTCGAGGCTTGCCGTTCCCGTCGCCGTGGTCGGCGTTCTGCTCAGTTTTCTGATCAATCCCGACACCGCGGATCTGATAATAGCGATCGGCGTCGCTTTGTATTCGCTTTCCACCCTGTTCGCGCTCGTCACTCTCCCCGTCGAATTCGACGCGTCGAGAAGAGCCATGCGCATGCTCGCCGAAACGGGCGTCATGAACGACGACGAACTGAGAAAAACGAGAAAGGTTCTTACCGCCGCCGCGATGACTTACGTGGCTTCGCTGGTCGTTTCGCTTTTATATCTCCTCAGATTCATTCTGATTATCGGCTCGATGAAAAACCGCAGAAGGGATTAATCGACTTATAGACAGGTATTTCAGCGGATTTTGACGTAATCGCTTGCAACAGACGTCGGGGATGACGAAAGGATTCCCCGACGATTTTTTTTAAAAAAATCATGCCGGACAAGAATAAAACGCTTGACAAAAGCAAAACTTCGAGTATAATAGTTTTACGTCAAACAGTTTGACGGCGAATTTTATGGGAGGCGCGGAATGAAAAGACTTATCGGCGCGGAAATACGCAGTTTGCAGAATTTAATATCGAGACAACTCGACGGATTTACGTCAACCCTCGGCGAGGATATGGTGTCAGGACAGAATTTGTTTATCCTGAAATACCTGACGGAAAACGAGGGAAAAGACCTTTTTCAATGCGATCTGGAAAAGGTTTTGTCCGTAACGAAATCCACTTGCTCGAAGGTTCTGTCCACAATGCAGCAGAAAGGACTGATCGACCGCCGCGGCGTGGAGGACGCGAGGTATAAAAAAATCGTCATCACCGAAAAAGGAAAAAATCTGGTGGAAAAGTTCGACAAGTTCATCTACGCTCACGACGAATCGCTCGTGAAAGGGTTGACCGAAGAGCAGATAACAACTTTTCTCCGCTGCATCGACGTCATAAAATCAAATATTCAAAACAAGTAATCCGTCGTCGTTTCTTCGGGAACGACGAAAAAAACCGGCAAATAGTTTGATATCAAACTTTGTTTCCCCGGGAAACTATTCTTTCCTCGGGAAACTATTCTTCTTTACAATTTCGGAGGTTAAAATGAAAACGATTCAACTTCTTATGAAATCGCTTCGGGAGAACAAAAAGAATGCATTTTTAAGTATTTTGTTCGTCGCTCTCGAAGTGGTTTGCGAATGCGCCCTGCCCTTCGTTATGGCAAAACTCATCGACAGCAGCGGCGTCGATTGGAGAAGTCTTCTGATTTACGGCGGAATTCTGGTCGCGCTCTCCGCCTGCGCGCTTGCGTGCGGCGTTATTTCGGGAAAATGCGCGGCGAGAGCGGGCGCGGGGTTCGCCGCGAATCTGCGCGACGATATGTTCGTTAAGGTTCAGGGATATTCGTTCGCGAACATAGATAAATTTTCCCCGTCTTCTCTCGTCACCCGAATGACTACGGATATAACGAACATTCAGAACGCTTTCGGCATGATAATCCGTATCGCCGTGCGCGTGCCGCTCATGATGATATTCTCGGTGATCATGGCGTTGATCGTCAGTCCGTCGCTCGCGTGGGTTTTCCTTGTCTGCGTGCCGGTTTTAGGCGGTATTCTCGTTCTTATTATAAGCAAAGCGACGCCCACCTTTTCCCGCGTGTTCAGACGTTACGACGCGCTCAACAATTCCGTACACGAAAACGTGAAAGGCATACGCGTGGTAAAAACTTACGTAAGGGAAGATTACGAAAACAAAAAGTTCGAAAAAGCCGCGGACGACGTGACGAACGATTTCGTTCACGCCGAAAAAATCGTCGCGTGGCTCACGCCCTCGATGACCTTTTTCATGTACGCCTGCTACGTTATCATTTCGGTACTCGGAGCCTGCGTCATCACCGGTCGACTCGGCTGGGGAACGCTCACCACGGGCAACCTTTCTTCGCTCATAACTTACGGAATCAATATTCTTTCCTCTCTTATGATGCTTGCGATGATACTGATTATGATAACGATGTCCGTCGCTTCGGCAAAGCGTATCGCCGAAGTCATGGAAGAAGAAAGCACCCTTACGACTCCCGAAAACGCATTGACGACCGTCGCGGACGGCTCGGTGGATTTCGATAACGTGACTTTCAGATATTCCGATAAAGCCGAAAACACCGTCCTGAACGATATCGACCTGCATATTAAATCGGGCGAAACGGTCGGAATTCTGGGCGGAACGGGTTCGAGCAAAACTTCGCTCGTCAATCTGATTTCGCGCCTTTACGACGTTACGGAAGGCGAGGTGAAAGTCGGCGGCGTGAACGTGAAGAAATACGACCTCGACGTTCTCCGCCAAAGCGTCGCCGTGGTTCTGCAAAAGAACGTTCTGTTTTCGGGAACGATAGAAGAAAATTTACGGTGGGGCGACGAAAACGCGACGGAAGAAGAAATGAAAAGAGCCTGCGAAATTTCGCAGGCGGACGAATATATACGCGCTTTCCCCGAAGGGTATAAAACTTATCTCGAAGAAGGCGGAGCGAACCTTTCGGGCGGGCAGAAACAACGCCTTTGCATCGCCCGCGCCCTTCTCCGCAAGCCGAAGATTTTAATACTCGACGACTCCACGAGCGCCGTCGACACGAAAACAGACGCTCTTATTCGTAAAGGCTTAAAAGAAACGATGCCCGAAACCACCAAAATAATAATCGCGCAACGCGTTTCGTCCGTTCAGGACGCCGACAAAATCATAGTTATGGATAACGGAACGATTAACGGAACAGGTTCTCACGAAGAACTTCTGAAGTCGAACGCGATATACAGAGACATTTACGAAACGCAGAATAAAACGGGAGGTAACGACGATGAATAACGCGGCATTAAACAATAAAAAACCGTCGAGCATGAAACGGTTGATTAAATACATTTTCTCGCATAACAAAGCGGCGATGATAATCGTAACGATTTGTCTTTTCGTTTCCGCGATAGCGTCGTCAGCGTCGGGCGTGTTTATGTTCGTCCTGATAAACGACGTGGTAACGCCCGCTCTTTCGGAAGGATTCGCAAGCGTTGCGGGAACGTTTATCGCGCTCGTCGTTTCGATGGTCGTCGTTTACGGGCTCGGCATTCTCGCAACGACCTGCTATTCGTTTATAGTAGCGAAAATGGGACAAACAACGCTTAATCGGCTTCGCAAAGATATGTTTGCGAAAATGGAACGACTCCCCGTGAAATATTTCGACACGCATAAACACGGCGATATAATGTCTTATTACACCAACGACATAGACGCGATACGACAATTCATTTCGCAAAGCATGATTCAGATCATGAACACCGTATTCACGCTCGTCATATTGACGGTCGCCATGCTTTATTTCTCGCTGTGGCTTACGATAATCGTTTACGCGTGCGCCGCGGTTATGCTCGCGATTATAAAAAAAGCGGGCGGCAAGTCCGCGGAATACTTCGTGGCTCAACAACATTCCACCGCTAAGATCGAAGGTTTTATCGAGGAAATCATCGGCGGAGAAAAGGTCGTCAAGGTCTTTTCTCACGAAAATCGTTCCGTTGAAGATTTCAGAAAAATCAACGAAACCGTGAAAAACGATTCGGCAAAAGCCAACGAATACGGCAACGTAATCATGCCTTGCCTTTCGGGTACGGGCAATTATATGTACGTTCTTCTCGCGTTCATCGGCGGCGTTTTCTGCCTCGTCCCGGGGTTTAAAAACGTGTCGCTCGCGGGCGTTTCGGCAATGAGCGCGGCGGTTATCGTTTCGTTTCTGCAAATGTCGAGACAGTTCGGGCAGTCAATCGCTCAGGTGTCGCAACAAACGGCGATGTGCGCGATGGCTTTCGCGGGGGCGGACAGAGTTTTCGCTCTTATAGACGAAAAACCGGAAGAGGACGACGGATACGTCACCCTCGTTAACGCGATACGTAACGAAAACGGCGAACTTTGCGAATGTAAAGAAAAAACCGGTCTCTGGGCATGGAAACACCCGCATCATGACGGAACGACCTCTCTCACGGAACTGAAAGGCAATATCGTACTCGATCGCGTCGATTTCGGTTACGAAGAAAATCACGTCGTTCTTCACGATATTTCGATAAATGCCGCCGCGGGGCAAAAAATGGCGTTCGTCGGCGCGACCGGCGCGGGAAAAACGACCATAACCAACCTTATAAACCGCTTTTACGATATAGCGGACGGAAAAATCCGTTACGACGGAATCAATATCAACAAAATCAAAAAAGCCGACCTGCGTAATTCGCTCACCGTGGTCCTGCAGGAAACCAATCTGTTTACGGGAACGGTCGCCGACAATATCCGTTACGGCAAACTCGACGCGACCGAAGAGGAAATCGTCGCCGCCGCGAAAACGGCGAACGCTTACGATTTCATTATGAAATTACCCGACGGATTCGGTACGATGCTCAGTAGCGACGGCGCGAATCTTTCGCAGGGGCAACGCCAACTTCTTTCCATCGCCCGCGCCGCTATCGCGGATACTCCGTTGCTTATTTTAGACGAAGCGACCTCTTCTATCGACACGAGAACGGAAAAACTCGTGCAGAAAGGCACGGACGAAATAATGAAAGGCAGAACTGTTTTCGTTATAGCCCACCGTCTTTCCACCGTGCAGAACGCCGATAAAATTCTCGTTCTCGACCACGGCAGAATCATCGAAGAAGGCAATCACGAAGAACTCATCGCAAAGCGCGGCGCTTATTATCAATTATACACCGGCGCGTTCGAACTCGAATAAACCGTATACGCCGGCGCGTTCGAACTCGAATAAACCGTATATGCCGGCGCGTTCGAACTCGAATAAACCGCGAAAACTTTAACCTGAATACGCCGTAGCCGATAGGAATTCGAATTCCTATCGGCTAAATCAAGCATTTATAAAGACTTCAGGTAGTCGTTGAGTTCCTTTTCCGCTTGCATAAAATCGTTGTTAATCGACATATAGCGGTGTTTCTTCGTTTTATTCTTTTTAAATTCGGTAATTCCGTTTTCCGAAACGACGACTTCTCCGTACCCGGAATAGTTATACTTATCTTCGTCGAGCGCGACCATGCAAGCGAGCGGATCCCAACTCGGCCGGGTTCTTTCGGGGTTTTCTTCGTATTTTATTCCGTTACGCCCGTCCGCGTTTTTAAAAAAGGTTTCCATAGCCTTTCTCGTAAGCCCTTTTGTACTGCTCGCAACGGTCGCCACCCTTGCGCCGGCTTCGGACGGAACGACCACGATTTCGCAGGGAAACTCTCCGAACGTTTTCTTTGCGGACGGTATATCTTGTTCGATATTCCATTCGACGAACGGTTTTTCGCCTTTGTCAGATTCGAACGCGCCGCCCATTATATACAGTTTCCCGACTTTTTCCTTTATAAGTTCAACGCCGTTTTTATCCGAATACTCGTCGGGTTTGCTGTTCATAAGCCCCGCGATATTGCACGACGGACCTAAGCAGACGATATCGATTTTATCGTTTTCGGCAAGCGTTTTCCGTATGAGTTTTACGGCGTCTTCGGCGATAAAATTTTTGCCGTCCGCCAACGCCTCGGCATAGTTGTCTGCCGCGTCGCAAGGCAGCGGCTCGCCCTTATATCCGCCTATCGGAATATCGCCGCAACCGAAGTCTTTTATTAAAGCGAGCGTCGCCGCGGAAGCGTATTTCCTCGCCGCGCAAATGGTTATCGCCTTAATCTCGCACTCGCCGCTTTTCATTTTGCCGAGAACATATAAAAGCGCGACGGCGTCGTCGCAATCCGCGCCTATGTCCGTATCGAAAATATACTTTTTCATATCTTTTTCACTCCGTCCGGCAGACCGATCGTCGAAACGATTCCGCCGTTTTTCAGTTCGTGTTTTATTTCTATAGATTGTGAGTCTTCCTTTCCGCATAATCGCTCCCGAAAATCATACGCCGGATATCGGCCGGAATCGTAAGGCTTTTCCCTTTCGTTCCGAGCGATTTCATTTTACTATTATCCGTCGTTTTTTTCAATGCTTTAATCGCACTTTTTATTGTGCCGGACACACTTTTTCACCCGTTTCGTTGTCATTACGGAAAAATTGTGTTAATATGAAAACAACGAATTTATTTTACCGGACGACGAAAAATGGAAAAAAATCAGCAAAAAAAACCGCTTTTATTCGTTTTTGAAGAAATTATGCCTAAAAACGCTCCCGTTTTCCCTCGGGATTCCAGAAACGAAACCACACCTTTGCACAAACACGATTACGTTGAATTTTTCTATACTACGGAAGGCGAAGCGACGCATATTCTCAACGGGAAAAAATACCCCGTAAAATCCGGCGACGCGTGCATTCTCACTCCGAACGACGTTCACGGATTCGAACCCGTGAAAGGCTCGGAAACGCGGCATACGGACGTTTGCGTCGAAGCGGAATTTTTCAGGTCGGCGTTCGACTATTTTTCGCCGACGCATTCGGCGGCGTTCTTCGGCGGAAACGCCGTCACGTTCAGGATTTCCGCGGAAAAAATGCGACAAATCGACCATTACGTACCGCTTTTGTTTTTAAGCCCGACGGAGGAAACCTATAAAACGACGGCGAAAATTCTCGTTTCGACGTTTATAGAAATGATTATCGCCCGCGGCGCGGAAAAACAACCGCCTATGCCGAAATGGCTTTTCGGTCTGCTCGGCGATTTCAACTCGCGCGGAAATTTCCGCCGTTCCGTTTCCGAAATAACCGGAAAATACGCGTATAACGCCAACTATATGCGCCGCGTTTTCAAAGAATACACGGGCGTTACGATGACCGATTATTTTAACCGTCAGAAAATGAATTACGCTTACATGCTGCTCGCGTCCACCGACGAACCCGTCGAAGCGATATGCGAAAACGTCGGGTTCGACAACGTTTCGTATTTTTACCATCTCTTCAAAAACGTTTACAACGCCACGCCGAACAGGATAAGAAACAAATAAAATTCCCGTCGGCTTCGGTATAACGGAAATCTTCGTCGGCCGCAATAAAGCGAATCTTAAAATTTTATTGCCGGCTGTTTTCAGATTTTATTGCCGGCGGTTTTTAAAATTTTATTGCCGGCGGTTTTCGAATCGGACTTGACAAAATCGAAGATTAGTGTTACAATCCAGTCACGATGAATCAGATAGAAACAAACATAGCCAAAAATATTAAGGAATTGCGGGTGGCGAGCGGAATGAAACAATCGGAACTCGGCGAGAAAATCGCCTATTCCGACAAGACGATTTCCAAATGGGAAAACGGTTCGTCCGTTCCGGATATCGTCGCGCTCGGCGCGGTGGCGGATTTGTTCGGCATAACGGTGGACGATCTGATAAACGAAAACGCGGCGGAAAATCTGATCAACCGCGAAAAAAAGCAATCCGCCAATCAATCGAACGACATAGTCATGCTCTGCCTTTCCGTCCTTTCGGTTTTCACCATCGCCGTAACGCTTTACGTTGCCTTTTTTATCATAAAGAAAGTCGTTTTCTGGCAGGTGTTTATCTGGGCGATACCCGTTTCGGCATATCTTTGCGCCAAATATAACAAAGCGCACGGCAACATAAGATGGGTGAACACCGTTTTGTTTTCGCTGATCTGCTGGGGAATCATCGTCGCGGCGTATCTGCAGATTCTCTCTTATAACCTGTGGCCGATTTTCTTCATAGGCATTCCGATAGAAGCGATGATCGTGGTTTCCACGTTGTTCAGCAAAACCAGCACCTTCATTTCGTTCTCCATTTTCAGGCCGGCGGATTACGCGGATAAAAAGAACGAAAAAAAGCCGAGAAAACACGGTTTTATAAGATCTGCCGAAGCGGAAACGAACCCCGTCAAGGAAAAAACTGAGTGAAATATATTTCACCAAAGAAATATTATGCCGTCAAACGCGCAACATAACTTAAGAATATAATGAAAGCGTAATCTGAGAGATGAGTTCGGCTAAGCAAAGTCGTTCTTCTCAGGTCAGGACGAATCGAATTCGCTCACCCCAAGTTTTTTCTTGTTTTTATAAATCATTCTCCATTATAGCCCGAAGCCGCGGAAATATCCGCGGCTTCGGGTTTTTGCGCCGTCGGGATTAAAAAATCCCGACGGCGCGGCGACGAAAAATTATCGGCGGAAAAAATTATCGGCGGAAAAACGAAAATCGACTGAACGGCGGTCGTTTCTCGGCGGAAATGTCGAAGTCTCATCGGCGGTGAAAAAACTAAAAACGACGACGGGCGATATTACGTTTGATTTTTTTCATAAAAAAGGGTATAATCTTGTAGTCGATATTCCAAAGTCACGCAACACGCCGCAGACGCGAAGCGATACAAAATCGATAAAGGAGGGTTCATGGGTTATGCTTGAAATTTTAAAAGACAGTTTTTTAGATTCGCTTAAAATGCTGCCGTTTATATTCTTGACTTACGTTGTCATCGAAATTCTCGAAAGAAAAGCGAACTTCGCGAAAAACGGTAAGTTTTTAACCGGCAAGGCGGCGCCAGTTCTCGGCTCGCTCGCGGGGGCGTTTCCGCAATGCGGAATTTCGGTTATGTCGGCAAAACTTTACGAAAAAAGTCTTATCGGGCTCGGAACTCTGCTCTCGGTGTTCATCGCGACGAGCGACGAGGCGTTTTCGATACTAATTTCCAGCGACAAACGCGTTTATCTCATTCCCCTTTTGCTGATAAAAATCATACTCGCGATTATCGTCGGCGAAGTCGTAAACGCGATATCCGGCAAAAAAACGACGGCGGAGGACGAGAATTTCGAACACGAAGATATCTGCGCGCACTGCCACGACCACGGCACTGAGGACGAGGACGACCACAAACGCGTCCGCTTTAAAAGATATATCGGCGTACCCCTCATCCACGCGTTGCAAACGTTCGTTTACGTTTTCGCCGTAACGTTCGTTTTCGGATTGCTTTTTGCCGAAAACGGCTTGGTCGGCTCAGAAAAACTCGCGGCTTTTCTTGAAAAATCGAAATTTCTCGCGCCGCTCGTGACTTCGCTCGTAGGGCTTATCCCGAATTGCGCTTCGTCGGCGGTTATCACGAGCGCGTTCGTAAGCGGAGCGATTTCGTTCGGGGCGATGACCGCGGGGCTTATTTCCAACGCGGGCGTAGGGCTTGCGATTTTGTTCAGAAACACGAAAAAAACCAAGCGGAATCTTCTGCTTGCGTTAACGCTTTATCTTATCGGCGCGGTTTCGGGGATAATCATTTCTTTGTTTTAACCAATTCGATAACAATTTAAAATGCGGCTCGGAATCGTTTCGATTCCGAGCCGCTTAATTTTACTTTTAATCTTCGGTGCAAAGTATATCCGCAGGATCAACGTCCAACAAAACGCACAGGTTTGCCAAAGTGTCGAGTGCGGGCAGTTTATCCCCCTTGACGTAATGCGAAACCGACTGCTGCGAAATGCCCAGCCTTTTCCCTATTTCGGTTTGCGTCATATTGCTTTGCGTAATTGCTTCCGATATTTTTTTCTGTATCTGCATTAATGTAATCATATATATATATTACAATCAATGGGCGTAATTTGCTTGACTTACGCCTATCAGGCGTGATACAATAAGATAAAGGAGGAGATATTATGAAAAGAAAAACAATCTCTATTTTATCATTATTGTGCGTTTTAACGCTTTTATTCTCGTTATGCTCTTGTTCTTCTGGCATCAGCGGCAAATATCGTTTGAAAATGATTTACGCCGACAATAAACTGTATGAACCCGGAGATACGTATGAAGGCAATAAACTTTCCAAAGATTCCATTATTGCCACCGTAAATGACGACCATACGCTTATAATTAAAATTACCGATAGCGGCTCGTCCTTTGAAATAAAAGGAGTGTGGTGCAAAATCGATGATTGCATTTATAATTGTTTCGTAGACGGCGGAAGTATTTCCATTGCGGTCAACGGAAATACAGTTATTTATGAAGACACTGACGCCATTTTAATTCTTGAAAAATAATTTTTGCCGGGCGGTTTCCGCCCGGCTTTACGT